>JBJHCD010000336.1:0-6514 GCA_050485845.1 Pirellulaceae bacterium
AATCAGCGGTGCCTACTGACGCACGGAGCTGGGGGAGACCTTACCGCTGATGAACACGGATGGACACTGATGAGAACGGGAGTGAGGGAGTTCGGCCGACGGTGAGATCACTCACTTTCACCCACCTTGGACCCTCGACCGAATCCCACTCGTTTCCGTCATCAGTGTTTAATCAGCGGGAATCAGCGGTGCCTACTGACGCACGGAGCTGGGGGAGACCTTACCGCTGATGAACACGGATGGAAACTGATGGAAACTGGAGCAGGGGAGTTCGGCCGGGGTTGTGACACTTACCGTTCCCACTTTGGTTCCTTTGTGAATCGGTCTGTTTCTGTCATGAGTGACGGCTCCTTGTCTTTCAGTGGTGCAATCGCGATTTGCCCATTTGCTGACGACGCGAATAATTGACGCCGCAGCTGTTATGCGGAGCGACGGCATCGTCGCTCCCCAAAGGCACATGAAGGAAGGATCGGACCTACCATGGATAAACAAGTCAAACCGTTTGTTGAAGAAGGTTACGCCTTGATGGGCGCCGCCTTCGAAGTTCACAACGTATTGGGCGGTGGAATGCTCGAAGAGATTTATCAACATAGCCTCGAAATCGAGCTTCAGTCGCGACAAATCCCTTTTCGAGTGAAACAAAAAATTAAGACGTACTACAAAGACCAACAGCTACGGAAGACTTATATTCCGGACCTGGTCGTTCACGAGGGGATCGTGGTCGAGCTGAAGTCCGTCTCCGAACTCAATCGCGGGCATCAGGCGACGCTCTTGAATTACATGCGCGTGGCACGCTGGACCATCGGCTACCTGATCAATTTCGGCCCGATCGGGAGACTGGAATACCAGAGGTTCATACTCTCCGAATACTGCACTTGATCGACCTGGCCAACGACGCACCGACTGCCGCGCACCGGAAGAAGCTCTCACGCCTTACTGCTCGCGCCCCGGCTCTTGAACGTTGCGCGGCAAAGAAATAACAAACAACGTCTGACCCCGGCGAACCTCCTTCGAGAATTCCGTAAGGGACTGGGAACAAGGGGTTCTAGCGAGTTCGATTCCCTTTCGGAGCCTTTCGGGACAGAACGCGCTCGTCGCGACATCCTCGACGTGGTCTGTTTGAACCGTAGGTTGAGCGACGTAAACCTAGTCGCCCCAAAAAAGAAAAAGCCCTTCGACGTTTTCGCAGAAGGGCTCGGAATCGATATTAGCCGGTTACCCGTCCTTTGGAACCGAAGAATCGGCTGCCCCTTCCTCCACTCCCTCTTCCCCAGCGGACTCGATCCGTTGGTTCAGATAGCGGAGAATGTCCCGGACCGACATGATGCCGATCGGGTGCTTGCTCTCCTCCACCACGGGAATGTGCCGATACCCTCCCACGTCCATCCGATGTACCGCGAAGGCAATCTTTGCCTCGGGGTCCAGCGTTTGCGGATTGGGGGTCATGAATTCGGAAACAGGCTGGTTCGCCAGCGAAAGATGCCGGTGATGCAACTTCTGAATGGCATCCCGCTCAGTGAAAATCCCGATGATCTTCGACTCCTTCACGACCAGAACGCAGCCGATTCGGTATTCCACCATCGTCTTGAGCACCTGCCGCACCGGCATGGAAGGCTCGACCACAATCGGCGTCTTCGGGTTCAACCGATGAATGCGGTCGCGAACCAGTGCCCGCTCAAGAGAATTCGCGGGAGGCGGTGGGTGGAGCGCCGTGAGCGAATTCCCGCATTGTTCGCAGGCATCCGATCCCGGAGTGTTGCCGAAATCACAAAATGGACAGGTCGTCAACGCTCCACCCTTCTCCATCATTGCACCACCCATGTATCGCCCGAGTTGAACAGTTTTTCCAGGTCACCCGAACCACGGGTCTCCCGAGCCTGATCGATCTGATCGTTCAGCAGCACCTCGTACTTGGGGGCATCGACGGCACGAAATACGCCGATCGGCTCCGGGAACTCGGGATACCGCATGCGGCTCAGCAAATAAGCCAACGTCGGTTCCGGAGCCTTCTCGTCATGAAACAACAGGTCATCCTCGGTGATTCCCTTGCCCAGCTCCACCACTTCCGGTTCCATGCCGTTGAGACGGATCCCCTTGCTGCGGTTCTTGCCGAAAATCAACGGCTTGCCATGTTCGATCTCGATCACCGTGTCGGCCTTCGTCTCTCGATCCGTGGCGTAAGTCCAAGCTCCATCGTTGAAGACATTGCAATTCTGATAAACTTCCACAAACGACGTGCCTCGATGCTGGGCGGCACGAAGCAACGTTTCGCCCAGATGCTTGATGTGGACATCGATCGATCGGGCCACGAAGGTCGCCTCGCAGCCGATGGCAATGGAGAGGGGATGGAGCGGATTGTCGATGGTCCCCATCGGCGTGCTCTTGGTGATCTTCCCCAGTTCGGAAGTAGGAGAGTATTGCCCCTTCGTCAGACCATAGATGCGGTTGTTGAACAGCACGATATTGATGTCCACGTTCCGCCGAATGGCGTGCATCAGATGGTTGCCACCAATGCTCAGCCCATCACCATCCCCGGTGATGACCCAGACCTGTAGGTCGGGCCGCACGCTCTTCAGTCCGGTGGCAAAGCCGGGGGCCCGGCCATGAATGCTGTGCATGCCGTAGGTATTCATGTAATAGGGAAAGCGGCTGGAGCAACCGATCCCCGAAATGAACACCAACTTCTCCCTCGGCACGCCCAATTGGGGAAGCATCTTCTTCATCTGGGCCAGGATGGAATAGTCGCCACACCCGGGGCACCAGCGGACATCTTGGTCACTGGCAAAATCGGAAGCCGTCAGGACCGGCAGTTCTGTACTCATGTCAGTCAGCTCGTCAGAAATTTAAATTTACTGGTTGGGAAAGGAGCCAAGTATCGATAGGGAGTGGAAACCGTCAGGGAAGTCGAATACTAGACCGAAAACAGATCGGAAACAGAATAGGTGGCACTTGCATTTCCTTCGTGTCCGGAATCACCATTCGCCCGCCGGTTCAGGAGAGTTGCTCTTGAATCGCCGTCATGATCTCCGCCACGTCGAACGGACGACCTTTGACCTTGTTCAATCCTTGGATGTCCAGCAGGTATTTCGCTCGCAGCACCATCCGCAACTGCCCCAGGTTTAGTTCGGGAACCAAGACCTTCCGATAGGACTTCAGGACCTGTTCGAGGTTCTTGGGGAAGGGGTATAGGTAGCGGAGATGAGCGTGAGCGACATCTTGCCCTTGCCGGCGGCAACGTTCCACGGCAGTCGCGCAGGCGCCGTATGTTCCACCCCAAGAGAGAACCAATAGCTCGCCACTCTCCGGCCCCGTCACCGCCTGCGGCGGAACATGCTCGGCAATCTGATCCACCTTCCGCTGCCGGATCTGGATCATCTTCTGGTGATTTTCCGGATCGTAGCTGACGTTTCCGGTAAGGTCCTGCTTCTCGAGACCTCCGATCCGATGCATCAGACCCGGAGTCCCCGGCAAGGCCCAGGGGCGAGCCAGATACTCGTTCCGTGAGTAAGGGAGGAACGGTTCGCCATTCAGCGGAGCGGTTGGATGAGAAATAGCCACCTTCCCAAGATCACTCATCTGAGGAATCCGCCACGGTTCCGAACCATTGGCGATGTATCCATCGGAAAGGAGGATAACGGGTGTCATGAACTGGGCAGCAATCCGCCAAGCCTCCTGGGCCGCGTCAAAGCAATCGGCCGGGCTCCGGCAAGCGATCACGGGCATCGGGCACTCACCATTACGCCCGTACAGTGCCTGGAAAAGATCCGACTGTTCGGTCTTCGTCGGCAGACCCGTGCTCGGTCCTCCTCGCTGGACATTGATGATCACCATCGGGAGTTCGAGCATCACGCCGAGCCCCATCGCCTCTCCCTTCAAGGCGATACCGGGACCACTGGAGCAAGTCACCGCCAGCGAACCTCCGAAGGAGGCCCCGATCGTGGCGCAGATCGCCGCGATTTCGTCCTCGGCCTGAAACGTTCGAACTCCGTAGTTCTTGTACTTGCTCAGCTCATGCAAAATATCGCTGGCCGGAGTAATCGGGTAGGAGCCGAAGAAGATCTCCTTCTCGCTCTGCTTGGCCGCCGTCATCAGTCCCCAGGCCAGGGCCTGGTTTCCCATCACGGTCTTGTACTTGCCGGGAGCCAGCTTGGCCGGGTCGACCTGGTACTGGCTGATAAACGTCTCGGTCGTTTCCCCGTAGTACCAGCCGGTTCTCAAGGCCCGTTCATTGGCGGCGGCGATTTCCGGCTTCGTGCCGAATTTGGCTTGGATGAAGCGGAGCGTGGCGTCGAGGTCTCGACCATAGAGCCAGAAGACCAGCCCCATGGCGAAGAAGTTCCGGCAACGATCGGCTAGCTTGACCGAGATATCTTGCGATTCCACGGCCTTGCGAGTGAGCGTGGTCATGGGGACCTTGATCACTCGATACCCCTCGACCGTGCCGTCCTCGAGCGGATTCGACTTCAGGTCGGCCAACCTCAAGTCCTTGGCTTCGAAGCTGTCGCTGTTGACGATCAGCATTCCCCCCTTCTTCAGGTCGCTCAGGTTGGTCACCAAGGCCGCCGGATTCATGGCGACCAGTGCGTCCAACTGATCTCCGGGAGTGAAAATATCTTCCGAAGCGAACTGCACCTGAAATCCGCTCACGCCGGCTCGAGTTCCCCGGGGGGCTCGAATTTCCGCCGGGAAGTCGGGGAAGGTGGCAACGTCGTTTCCGGCAAGCGCCGAAGTATTGGTCAATTGGCTTCCAATTAATTGCATGCCGTCGCCCGAGTCACCAGCGAGCCGGACCGTGGCGGACTCGATAAGCTCGATTTGCTTGGACGTCTTGGGAAGCGGTTCCGAAGTTGAAGTGGACATGATCGACTCGCACTAACCTCTATCAGTTGATGCTGGATGGATGGTGGGGAGGGAAGGAATGGATGCCGGTCGTCGAGGGGACAAGGCCAACTCGGCAAGAGACCGGGGGGGAGGGGGAAGTAACGAGCCGCTGGGCGGCGGGCCGTGGAGTAGCAGACGGCAGCACACTCAGGCCCCTTCTCGTTCCTGCATGGCATGATGTGGCTCGGGTGGCAAATTGTAAATCACGCTCGGGAAATGCTCGACGAAGTAATGCAAGATCCCCGAAACATTCAGCACGCCGATCGGACGATCCGACTCGTCCACCACGGGGAGACGGCGATAGCCACCGATCGACATCTTCTGAATGGCGGATGCCACGCTCTCGCCGATTCGGACACAGACCGGCTGGCGAACCATGACATCGGCCATGGTTCGCTCCAGGTTGTCCCCGGCCGCCATCAGCCGCAACGCGTCACGTTCGGTGAAAATGCCGACCAGCTTTCCCGATTCGCACACCAGGACCGAACCGCGATTTCGAGCCCGCAATAACTCGAAGACATCCCGCAAACCCGCAGTGGGTTCGACGCAGAGAGGATCCGCCGAATAAACTTGGCCGATCGTCTCCGTTTCCAAATTCAAGCGAAAGTCCAAGGCACTCTTCCTGTCCTTTTCAGAGGACGATTATGGGAGCACTATGGGAACGGTTACGAGAAGGCTCGTCACAAAATGCCTCGGCATTTTTCCAGAGCACTCCTAGCAATCTACCATGTACGGGACTCGGATTAAACGGCAAAGCCGACGGAATTCCTCCAAAACTTCACGAATCTTCTTCTGGAAAGGGGGGCATTTGGTCGGGGCGCTGGTAGAACTTCTGCAAGTCGATCGCCCCCTTTCTCTGCTCGTCCTCCAGCAACTTCACACGGGTCTCCAAGCGGTCGATCCGCCTGAGGAGTTGCGGGATCAAGCGAGGCGTTTCGTCGACCGGTTCCAGTCGAGGGACCTTGGGATAATCGAGATGCCTCTGCAAAGCCGCAAACAAATACAGCGGGTCCTTCCGGCGGTTGGCCCAAGCAATCCGGCCCTCCTTTTCGCCGAATAACATCGGTTTCTCCGGCGGGGAATTGTCCCCCCGGCGTTGATTCCTGGTGACGTAGTACTGGCTGCGGACATAAAGCAGGTCGGCGAAATCGACCAACCCGACCTGCCGCCGAACCGTCAGAATCCACTCCCGCCAGTCCTCGTCGTACCACGGGTCCTGGGACATCGCCAGCAACCCTCGGTCGTAACTCATCCGATTCCGCGCCAACGTCTCGAACTGAAACAGAAAGAGCCCCTGCCGGCTGGCCGGCAAGGAACGATACACCGCCTCGGACCGGAGAATCTGTACGGCAACCCGCATGTCGAGCCGCCCTCGATCATCCTCCGCCGCCGCCATGACATAGGACTGAAACGGGGCAAAGTAATGGCCCAGCCGCTGCATGGCGGGACTCATGTAACCTGAATGACGCATCTCCGCCAGAAAGTACTCCACCGCCATCGGAAGTTTCGTGGTGGCCAACAACTCCTGCTTGGCTTGCTCCAGAACATCCTGCAACGGGACGCTGTCGGGAAGCCGATTCTGCAGCAACTGAAAGAAATGAGCCTGCTCGACGTACTCTTCTCGCTCCAGTCC
>JBJHCD010000337.1:0-6511 GCA_050485845.1 Pirellulaceae bacterium
CAGGGCGTGGATACTGTCGAACCCAGTGGAGTTCCAGTTCGTCCTCCAACGTCCCCGACCACTCGCCGGTTCGGGACGCGTCCGCCCGCCACATGGGCCAGTCCTCCGCCATGCAGGGGAGGCTGCACGTCAGGATCAATACGATCGCAAGTGAACGATTCATGGCGACGGCTCTCTTTCTGAAACGAATTGTCATCGTGCGTCGGCCGAGCCCTTTCCAGCTTGCCAGCAGATTGATCTGCTCGCGACGACCCGGGGAGCCTTTGTATCCTAACGGATTGTCCTCGCGGACTTCCGCGCCCCTCATCGTACTCAACTTTTTGTACACTTTCAGCCCTGCCCGACTCGGTTCTTTCTCAACGCCATGCTACGCTAGATTCCCTGCGGGGGGCTGTGATTTTCGGAGGGGAGTGATTTTCAAAGAATTCTTCAGCTGCCATGGATAGACGTTTTCAGGTACCCACCATGATCCGTTTTCGTTTTGAGAGAAGGTCGCATCGGGTGGTCGATAAGTTCCTCTCCGTCGGCTCGCTGGCTCTCATCTGCGCCACTGGCCTGACTTTTGTCACTCCGCTGCATGCATCCGAAGAGACTGTTCGCTTCCAACGCGATGTCCTTCCCATCTTGGCCGATCACTGTTTTCCTTGCCATGGTTTCGACGCGGGTCAGCGAGAAGCGGGACTTCGTTTCGACCTGCGAGAGTCCGCCACTGAAGCTCTCGACTCGGGATCGACGGCGATTGTGCCTGGTGACTTGAAAAAGAGCGAACTTTGGAACCGAATCACGTCTGCGGATCCGGGAAGCGTGATGCCTCCCCTTGAAAGCGGCGCGACCTTGACGAACGTCCAGAAAGAGACGCTTCGCCAGTGGATCGAAGCGGGGGCCCCTTACGAATCCCACTGGGCGTTCTTGGCTCCCCAGCGAAAACCACCTCCCGATGTCGCGGGGACGGATCATCCAATCGATTGCTTTGTCCGAGACCGGTTGCACCGAGAAGGGCTGACATCATCGCCCCCCGCCGACCGAGCAACTTTCATCCGGCGAGTAACGCTCGACTTGACGGGACTTCCCCCGACGCCACAGGAGGTTGAGTTCTTTCTGGAGGACTCGCGTCCCGATGCCTTCGAGCAACTTGTTGATCGCTTGCTTCACTCTCCCCACTTTGGCGAGCATTGGGGACGTTGGTGGCTCGACTTGGCTCACTACGCCGACAGTGACGGTTACCTGCAAGACTTTCTTCGACCCGTTGCCTGGCGATATCGCCAGTGGGTCGTGGATGCACTGAATCGCGATCAACCGTTTGATCAATTCACGATCGAACAACTGGCCGGCGATCTGCTTCCGGAAGCCACGATCAGGCAGCGGATGGGGACCGGTTTCTTGCGAAATACGCTCAGCAATCGAGAAGGGGGAGCTGGTCTGGAGGAATTCCGAGTCGCTCAGGTACTCGACCGAACCGCCACAATGGGAACGACGTGGCTGGGCCTGACTATCGCTTGTGCCCAGTGCCATGATCACAAGTTCGATCCGATTACCCAGCGTGAATTCTATCAGCTCTACGCGTTCTTCAATCAAGCCGAGGAAGCGAACTTCGACGCTCCACTGGCCGGTGAGCGCGAAGCATGGGACAAGGCCATCGAGACCTATTCCGAGCGGCGAGCCGAGATTCTGGCGCCGGTGGCGAAACCGCTGGCGGAACTGCAGGCTGACTGGGAAAGGCGACTCTTGCACGCCGAGGAAAATCCCAATAGAGATTTCGCCTGGGATCGAACGCTGGAACTGCTGGGACTCCAGTGGGGGCAAAATCTGGGTGAAGGGCAACTCGAAGGACTGAACATCATCAAAACGCCCCTGGATCAACGGACAGAAGATCAGCAGGCTCGACTTCTCGACTATTTCCTCCAAACCGCGCCGCCACAATACAGCGAGCAACTTAAGGAACTGGGCCACGAGGAAATCCGAACTCGACTGGCCGATCTCAAGCAGTCGCTCCCTCCTGTTACTCGCGCGCCGGCCATGATGAAGTCTCCAGTGAACCGCACGACGTTCATCCACCTTCGAGGCGACCATCAACGTCCGGGTGAGCAGGTCACGGCCGGAACTCCCGAAGTTCTTCCCGAGCTGATGGCGGATGGAGACGTCGATCGACTCGCCTTGGCCCAGTGGCTCGTGTCACCGGACCATCCACTGACTTCCCGAGTGATCGTCAATCGAGTTTGGCAGCAGCTTTTCGGTCGCGGCATTGTCGCGACTTCCGATAACTTTGGCGTGCGAGGCGCGCCTCCCGAGCATCCGGAATTGCTGGATTGGCTGGCGGTCGAATTGGTCGATCGGCAGTGGAGTCTCAAAGCACTGATCAAGCAGATCGTGATGTCGGACACCTATCGTCAATCCTCCCACGCGGACCAGGAGTTATTGACTCGCGATCCACTGAATCGTCTGCTGGCTCGCCAATCGCGACTCCGATTGTCCGCTGAATCAATACGTGATTCGTCACTGGCCACAAGCGGAATGCTGGTCCCGAAAATCGGCGGGCCCAGCGTCAAACCTCCCCAGCCCGATAGCGTTTCCAAAGAGGGTTACCGCAATACATGGGAACCGAGTGTCGGAGGAGACCGTTATCGGCGAGGATTGTACACCTTCATCCAGCGGACTTCTCCGTTCGCTCAATTTGTCACCTTCGATCTTCCCGACACCAGTCAGAGCTGCACGGTTCGCGAACGATCCAACACGCCGCTGCAAGCTCTGAATCTGTTGAACGATCCGACGTTCCTGGAGGCAGCCAAAGGATTGGCCATCCGAGTCCTACGAGAAGGTCCTGAAGACGACGCTGGGCGAATCGAATATGCCTACCGAATCACGTTGGGCCGGGCACCGTTACCGGCCGAGCGTGATCGATTGCTTGCCTATCTTGCAGAACAACGCGAAATATTCGCCGTCGATGCATCGTCCGAGCAGCAGTTGGTGTCGGACAGCAGTCCGGACACGGAGGCGGCCTGGATCACCCTGGCCAGTCTGCTGCTGAACCTTGATGAATTCATTACTCGCGAGTAGCCACCATGTTTCCGATTTTCTCACGCCGCGAATTTCTCACTCGGACGTCTCACGGATTCGGCGCGATCGCCCTCTGGCATCTTCTTAACCAAGACGTTGATGCCCAGATGTCGCAGCCTCATTTCGCTCCCAAGGCGAAGAACGTCATTTTTTTGTTCATGATGGGGGGACAATCCCATTTGGACTTGTTTGATCCGAAGCCGCTGATGGCACGGCATCATGGCCAGCCGATGCCGGAATCGATGGTCCAGGCCAAGAAGAGTGCCACGGGAGGAGTCCTGGAAACCGTGATGGCCAGTCCACGTAAGTTCCAACCACAAGGGGGCTGCGGAATGGAACTCTCCGACTGGCTTCCACACACCGCACGGATCGCGGATGACATCTGTCTTGTTCGTTCGATGCACTGTGAGCTGAGCAATCACGATCCAGCGCAGTTATTGCTGCACTGCGGCACTCCGCTGTTCGGCCACCCCACCATGGGGTCTTGGGTCAATTATGGGCTGGGAAGCGAAAACGCGGACTTGCCTGGGTACGTCGTACTGCTCTCGGATGACGGAGACGGTTTGGAGGGGGCGGGCAGTTCCTTGTGGGGAAATGGCTTTATGCCCGCCAGCTACCGCGGGGTATCGCTTCGCAGTTCGGGAGATCCCATCCTGCACCTCAGCCTCCCGCAAGGCATTTCCCCGACAACCCAGCGAGCCAGGCTCGACGCCCTCCGAGATCTGAATCTGCTCCGTCATCAGGCCACGGGCGACCGAGAGATTCAATCACGGATCGAGGCATACGAAATGGCGTTTCGGATGCAATCGGCCGCTCCGGAACTACTCGACTTCTCCCAAGAGACACAGCAGACTCGCGACCTGTACGGAGTCGATCACGACGTGACTCGTCCATTCGGTACGAACTGCCTCTTGGCGCGGCGGATGGTCGAGCGAGGAGTTCGATTCGTCCACCTTGTCCATAGCTCGTGGGATCATCATGGCGATCTGAATCGCCGACTTCAGCACAATTGTCAGATGACCGACCAGCCAGGTGCCGCCCTGGTTCGCGATCTCAAGCAACGGGGCTTGCTGGACGAAACGCTGGTGGTCTGCGCGGGTGAGTTTGGACGCACGCCGATGGGTGAGGTTCGGCGGGGAGTCACCGTGGGGAAGGAAGGGCGAGACCATCATCCATACGCCTTCAGCGTCTGGCTCGCGGGAGGAGGAATCAAGCGGGGACATGTTCAGGGCCGAACGGATGATTTCGGCTTCCATGTGGTCGAGGGGGGCGTGTCGGTACATGACCTTCAGGCGACCATTCTGCACCAACTGGGCCTGAATCACGAACACCTGACTTATCGACACGCCGGGCGAGATTACCGGCTGACCGATGTGGCGGGGCAATTGGTACGCGAAATTCTGGCTTGAGCCGCAAGATACTCACTTAAGCCCCCGCCCCGGTAACGCCTACCGAGACTGCTCGCTCGGGAATTCCGGCGAACTGGGCAACGCTTGCGGGCGCCGCTCGATTCGTTAGGATGGACGAAGCCTTTCTGACCTCCCTGGAGGAGGCCGTTGGAACCCCTCACGGATTTTTGGGGCGACAAGCCACTCACGCGCTCACCTCTCCTTCCAAGACACCAATTACGACAAGACATGATCCTCATGCGAAGCCTCCTCATTCCGCGGTTATACTGCTTGGCCACTCTTGCTCTATTCGTCGCACTCGGCGGCCGGCAGTCCATCCAGGCTGATGACGACGATTCCGGTCGCTGGCGAACTCAGAAACCGGCCGTGATGGAGTCGGTCGAAGTGGAGGCTTCCGAGGCAGGAGTCTCGGTACCGGAGTCCGATTCAGTGGCCCGCGATGCGTTCTTTGTCCCCCCGGGATTTCAAGTGGAACTGATCTATACGGTACCGCGCGAGGAGCAGGGATCGTGGGTCGCCTTGGGAGTCGATCCCCAGGGCCGTTTGATTGCCAGTGACCAAGGTGACAAGGGACTGTACCGGATCACCCCCGCCCCGATTGGAAGCGATGAAGAGACGAAAGTGGAATCCCTCCCAGT
Organism: Pirellulaceae bacterium; assembly: GCA_050485845.1. GTDB lineage: Bacteria > Planctomycetota > Planctomycetia > Pirellulales > Pirellulaceae > JBJHCD01. Next base: position 5,102 of record JBJHCD010000337.1, read on the forward strand.
CCCCGTCACTGCGGCCCAAGGACTGCTTTACGCTTTCGACTCACTCTACATCAGCGTGAATGGAGGCCCGGGTAGCGGACTCTATCGTGCTCGGGACACCAACGGTGACGATCAGTACGACGAGTTGGTCAAACTGAAGGACTTCCAGGGAGGTGGCGAGCATGGCCCCCATGCCTTGCGACTTTCGCCCGATGGGGAGTCGATTTATGTCGTGGCGGGGAATCACACGCGTCCTCCGGCCGACTTCGACCACAGCCGAGTTCCCTCGAACTGGGACGAGGATCTGCTGCTTCCCCGGCAGTGGGACGCGCGGGGTCATGCTCGCGGAATCCTGGCCCCCGGTGGCTGGATTGCCAAGACCGATCCGGATGGGAAGACGTGGGAGGTGACAAGCATCGGGTACCGAAATGTCTATTCCATCGACTTCAACGCCGACGGCGAACTGTTTGCCTACGACGCCGACATGGAATGGGACATGGGTATGCCGTGGTACCGGCCGACGCGAGTAAACCATGCCACCAGCGGCAGTGAGTTCGGCTGGCGAAGCGGTACCGGAAAGTGGCCGTCCTACTATGTCGACAGTCTGCCTGAACTGGTTGACATCGGCCCCGGATCGCCTGTCGGGATTCACTTCGGTTATGGGACGGCGTTTCCCGCCAAGTACCAACGCGCCCTGTATCTCCTGGACTGGACATTCGGAACCATCTACGCGCTGCATCTCGAACCGGAAGGTGCCAGCTATCGAGCCAACAAGGAGGAGTTTCTCTCGCGAACTCCTCTCCCCCTCACCGATATCGTCATCGGCGCCGACGGAGCGCTCTACTTTGCCGTCGGCGGTCGCGGAACTCAGTCGGAACTGTACCGCGTTACCTATGTGGGGGACGAAGCGACCGACAAGGCCGACTTGCACGACGAGGCGTACAGCGATCAACGTCAACTTCGACGAGAAATCGAACAACATCATGTCGCCGGGGAAAACCCGAGCGAAGCGGTGGAATTCGTCTGGCCTCATCTGAGCCACGAGGACCGGTACATCCGCTATGCCGCTCGCGTTGCCTTGGAACATCAAGACTTGGCCGCCTGGCAGGACCGGGTTCTCGCGGCCCAAGATCCGCAAACCTTGATGGAAGGTGCGGTCGCGCTCGCTCGGCAAGGAGAAGCCGGCGTGCAGGAACCCTTGCTCGACGCGCTCGCTCGGATCGACTTGCCCCAACTAGACGAACGTCAGCAACTCGATCTACTCCGGGCGTATCAGCTGGTTTTCATTCGACTGGGAGAACCGGATGAAACCCTGGCGGCCGAAGTCGCCAAAAGGCTCGACCCACACTTCCCGTCACCTCATGAGCGCGTCAACCAGGAACTCAGTCAGTTACTGGTCTATCTCCAATCTCCCACGGCGGTTGCCAAGAC
>JBJHCD010000338.1:0-6505 GCA_050485845.1 Pirellulaceae bacterium
GGGCAGCATGACCAGGCGCGCCTCGGCCCCCAGCCCCTTGAGCGCGTGATAGAGCCGCTCGCTCTGCATCGGGAAAGTCCCCGCGTTGTTATCCGCCGCCCCATGTATCAGAAGCAGCGGGACTTCGATTTTATGGGCATGCAACAAGGGAGACATCTGCACATAGACCTCGGGAGCTTCCCACAAGGTACGCCGTTCACTCTGAAACCCAAACGGAGTCAACGTGCGATTGTACGCCCCGCTTCGTCCAATTCCCGCTCGAAACAGGTCACTATGTGCCAGTAAATTGGCGGTCATGAAGGCCCCATAGCTGTGTCCTCCCACGCCGACCCGCAGGGGATCCACCGCACCAAGCTCCACCCCTTTGTCAATGGCGGCTCGAGCACTCGAGACAATCTGTTCGACATACGTGTCATTCGCCGTCTCCGGGTCGCCCACCACGGGAATCGTGGCTCCATCCAGAATCGCGTAACCGTCCAGCAGGAAAAAGAGGTGCGAAATACCATTGATCGAGGTGAAACGATTGGGGGATCCCACCACCTGACTGGCAGTCCCCGGGTCGGTGAACTCGCGAGGATATGCCCAAACCACCGTCGGTAGCGGCGTTCCTGGCTCGTGATCCGGAGGCAAGTACAACGTCGCCGACAGGTTCACTCCATCCTCGCGCTGATAGGTAATCAGCTGCTTGGTGATCTTTCGCAATTGGGGCGCCGGATCGGCAAACTCCGTAATCGCCCGGCTCTGCTCCTCCCCAACTCGACGCAGAAAAAAATTCGGCGGATCGCTCGGCGATTCGAACCGAGTAATGAACTCCCGCCCATCGTCGCTCATCAAAGCCGCCACCACCTCCAGGTGATCCTCGCCACTCTGAAACCACCGCTCCGTCTCACCGGTCTTCAGGTCCAGTCGATCGAGAAAAGGGCGATCCCCGTCGGGTGTCGCTCCCGAGCCACTCAGGAAGATCGCGTCGCCGTCCTGCCACAGAACTCGCTGTCCGTTGGGCAACGTCTTGGACATCGGAGTCCCAGGATCGCCGTAGCGGTCGAGCAGTGAGCGGTCCCAGATCAATCGAGGGACGGCCTCGGGGTCCGAGAATGAATGGGCAAACGTCCGTATCCATCGCCGATCACGATCGTAGTCGGTCACCAGGATCAAGTCGGATTCCATGCCCCAGTCGAGTCCCGCCAGACGCTGCTCGACCCGAAACAACTCTGCCGCCTCCCCGGAAAAGGGAGCCTCCCAGGCCATCAGTCGATCTCGGTGGGGGACCTTTTGGCGAGGATCCCCTTCGTCCAGCGCTTCCGCCCAGACCACGGTAGCCGGTTGGTGGGGATACCAAGTATGGCTGCGGGGCCCGGTAACCACCCCTTCAATCGGAATCTGGTCGGCCAGTGGACGCTTCAGCAACGTTTTCACCCGCTCGCCCCGCAAATCCCAGACTTCGACGTGCAGGGGAAATCGATTGATCGGATGAAGATAGGAGAAGGGGGGCACGACGCGAGAGATCAACAAGTATTGGCCATCCGGCGATGGCTCGACTTGCGAGAAAATCTCGGGCGAACCAATTGGGTTGACCTTCAAGTTCCGCACGTTGACCAGGGCCGGCCGGCTGGTGAAATAGTGCGTCAGTAACTGGGCGTCGTGGGGACTCCTCAGCAGATCCTGGTAAGTTCGGACCGGACCGGCATTCCCCTTGGATTCCTGCACAATGGGCCCCGAGGGAGCAACGGGCGGACTGGGCTCGGGCCCCCGGCCCTCCGGAACCAGGCAAACCAACAAGGTCTCGTCATCCGGCATCCATTGAATTTCGTTGCCGTAGGTGGCGTTCAATCGCACGCCCGGAACAGGACGAACGTCTCCCGACGCCGCATCCCCCACCCAGAGTTCGATCCGATCCTCGACGGTCCGTGAGAAGGCGAACCAAGTCCCTCGAGGCGACCAGCGCGGCATCCCCAAGTTTCCCCCGGCCGGAATCGTGATCGGCGTCACCTCTCCTTCCGGCAGCGGCTGCAGCGAAAGTCCCGTGAGAATCGGCGTTCGATGGGGGCCGGATGTACGCGGATTGATGCGGACGCCGGCCAGCGGCAGCATCGGCTGAGCCAAATCGTGAATTCTGGGATACCGTTCCTCTTCCACTAGCAACAGGCGATCCCGAGCGGGACTGAGCGACAGGCGGGGCGTAAGGGGCGCATGAAGGACGTCGAGTATGGCTTCCGGAGGTCGCTGGTATTCGTGCTGAACTTCCGCCTGTCCCTTCACTTCCCCAGTATTCACCACCAACAGGCTCCCTGCTCCAACGATCATCCCGCCCCAGAACCAAGTACTGGCTGCCCCAAGACCCCGAAGACCACCAAGAAACCTGTGGCCCCAGTGGCCCCAATGCCCTCGAAAAGCCCCGAAAGGCTGACGGGCCGGAAAAGCCTGAAAGGCCCCCATCGGTCCTCGGACCGGTCGTGGCTCGTTTGGTTCTCCGTCCACCCCATGACTTACCATTCCCTGCTTCCCCTCAGCTATACTGCTCAGCCATTCTGCTTACCAAGTCACCACCTGACAGGCCGCGCACCGGCAGCCGAACCACCCGAGTTACCGCAGGGGTCGCTCGCTTCCGCTTCCGCTTCCGCGGCACGTTCCACGGCAAGCTACCGGTTTTCGAACCGGTACAGAAATTCCGACCGCGCTCCTCCATTGACCGAAGCCGCGCGAATGTAGAGTTCGCGTCCCACGGCGGCGGGACTGGCAAAGCCTTCGTCCCCCAGCTGGTTTTCGGCCACCAATTCGAATCGCTGAGGGTTGGGGCGGAAGACGTACCAGGTTCCCAATTCATTGGCCCAGTAAATGTGTCCTCCGGCCAGTATGGGAGACGAGCTGACGGGGCCCCGCAGGCGTTCCCGCCACATCTCCTCCCCGTCACTCAACCGCCAACAATAGAGGACTCCGGCATCGGTAAAGGAGTAGACATAGCCGCCGTAAACCATCATGGACTGTTCGTAACACTTCTGGTTATTTCGCCACAGCACCGTACCGCTGCCATCTCCACGAATCGCCACGGTCTCCGAGCCAGGATAACCTCCGCTTGCCACGATGATGTCCCGTTCCCAAACCACCGTCCCGCACGTTGCGGCCGTCGCCCCTTTGGCCTCCCAAAGCTGCACCCCCGTGCCGGGATCGTAGCTGACGATCTTCTCCCCACCGCTCAGCAGCAACTGATCTCGTCCCGAGACCAGGGCCACCACCGGGCTGGAGAATGTAATCTGCCTGGGGCGAGGCGTCTTCCAGATCACGCTCCCCGTCCCTCGCTCCAGAGCGGTGATCGCGCTATCGCCATCAAACTCGGCCGACACGATCACGCGATCATGATAAATCACGGGAGAGGGAGCATATCCGTATTCGTACATTCTGGGGTCGAACGGACCGATATTTCTCGTCCAGAGCTGCCGCCCATCCAAGTCCAGCGCCGTGACGTGGATCGCGCGGTTATTAAAGAAGACGGCGAACAATCGCTCGCCATCCGAGGCCAATGTCGGCGTGGCCTCGGTGTTCTTGGCGTGATTTCGAGCCGGAAAGCCACCCCGCCCCACAATGGTCTGCCAGCGAATCGCTCCGTTTCCTCGGTCAAAAGCGATCACCGATTGCGTTTCCCGCTGTTCATCCGCCGTGGTCAGAAAGACCTGCCGGTTGACGACAATGGGAGACGAATGCCCTCGTCCCGGAACGGGAGTTTTCCAAAACACGTTCTCCCCATCGCCGAAATCCTTGGGAAGATTGAAATTCCCTGGGGCTACTCCGTTGCGAAACGGCCCCCGCCACCACGGCCAATCCCTTTCCAGCGTCAACTGAGGAAAAACGTTTCCCAACTCCAGGCGATGCTGAGCGGACGCAGGGCTCGCCAGGCCGAACCACGACAACCATCCCCAGAGGGTCGCCAGAACGATTGGTCCGCACAAGAGTTTCTTTCTTCCGTACATCACTGGTCGCGTTCCTTCCTTTTGCGGCCTCTTAACGGCCTCGTCGAGAACGTCGTGGCTGACCGACCCGCTCGACATTTCCATCTTGGTTTTGCGCCTTCAGATAGGCAATCAGGTCGACAAACTCGGCGGGAGACAACGTGGCCGCCGAGCCCTCCGGCATGCTGCTCTGCTGTTGCACAATCCGGTCTTCAATATCCTCGACGGCAATCTTTCTCGTCTCCTCACCATCGAAGATCTCGACATATTCATCATCCTCGGAGACTACCAGTCCGGTCACCAGCAGTCCAGCGGCGGTGGCGATCAGGGTCGAACGGTATTTTGGATCGACCTCCGCACTCGGATCAATCACCGACTCCACAATCTTGAAGGCATTCATCCGCTTGGCAACTCCCGCCAGGTTCGGGCCATAATCCTGACCTTCGCCATTTCCAACGCGATGACAGGACGTGCAGGTTCGAACGAACACGGTCCGGCCTCGATTCGCGTTCCCTTCGATTTCCGACAATGCCGTCATCGCCTTTTGCCGTTCCTCGGCGGGATGCGGCTCCTGGCTGAGCAGTGTCTGGAGGTAGGGGAGGGCGGCCGCTCCGGTGTCGGAGGCGGCCAGCAAGCGTTCGACCATCGACCGTCCCCGCTCGGTTTCCGCCCGGAAACTCCCCGTTAGAAACTCACTTCGCCAGACGCCCTCATTCGCCCCCAGGGCATGTTGAATCGTGTAGTCGCACCAGTAGTCTTCCGGCATGTCCGCCATCGACAACAATTCCCGAGCCGCCTCCAGGTCAGCGTAAAAGCTGAGCCCCCGTGCCGCTTCGGTTCGAACGCGAGGATGTTCGTCCTGGGCCGCAACGCCCAGCAATTCACGCCCCTTTCCGATGTACTCCCGCTCGTCCGCCGCGATGCGAACCGCGGCCGCTCGAGCTTCAAACGAAACGGCATCCCGCAAGACCGCTTCGAGCAACTCCTCGTCCAGGGCGTGATGAGACTGCTGAATCCACAATGCCTCGGTTCGCAGTCGATCCCAATGTTCATCGTCCGGATCGAGCTGCCCCAGCCAATCATGTACCGCCGCCAGGACCTCCTCCGTCGGATGATCCCAAAGTTCACGCCGAGCGCGGTATCGAGTCCGCCATTCGTATTCCCGAAGCTGCTCCAACAGTTCCGCAATCGACTTGTCGTGCTGCGTCACCGGCTCCAACAGGGGACGTTCCGGATAGACGAGTCGATAGATCCGACCCCGCTCGTGATCTCGATTGGGATCCCGCTGACTGTACTGCATGTGCCCGATCAGGGCGTTCGCCCAATCACCAAACCAGAGCGCCCCGTCGGGCCCGATCTGCGGATCGGCCGGCCGAAAATGCTTGTCGGTCGAGCGAATCAGGTCGTCGGGAGAACCATCGTCGTGTTTCAGACGCCCCCCAGAGAAACCACCACCATCATCATGAATCTCAAAGCGAGGCATCCCATTCATGTTGATCACGCAGGCATAAGTGAACTGCCGCTGGACCTCATCCGGGAAATGCCGCGAAACCAGGAACTCGCTTCCCAACGCGGGTCGCATCCCCTCGTTGTTGAAGACAGTGTTCAGTCCCGATCGACCACGGAATTGGGCTCCCGACAAAGGAGTGTCCCAGGCATGATTCGCCGTCGTGCCGTCCCCCACAATCCCCTGTCCCCACTCGTCAAACACATAACACCACATGTTGTACTGCCCGGGGAGCGCGAACTGGCGAATCTTCAACGAGCGTGGATTCAAAACATACGCCCCTCCCGTTCCTTGGCTGATATGGGGCCCCCAGGGAGTTTCCAGCGTCGTGCTGGTGGCGATTCCCTCCAGCATGTGCAGGTAGCCGCCATGGCTCCATTCAAACGCACTGGCCGTGTGATGCGTGTCGTCGGTGGCCCAGCCATCCATCAAGTGGACGACCACATCCGCCTGATCGTCTCCGGTGGTGTCTTTCAGCCACAACAATCTCGGCTGGTCGACCACCAGAACCCCGCCGTTCCAGAATTCGAATCCCGTCGGACAATGCAATTGGTCATGGAAGACCGTGCACTTGTCCGCTCGACCATCCCCACTGGTATCCTCCAGAATGATCAAGCGGTCGTTGGGTCGATCATCACCAGGCTTCCACTGAGGATAGGTCGGCATGCACGCCACCCACAGTCGCCCCCGGTTGTCGAAATTCAATTGAACCGGGTTCGCCAACTCGGGAAACTGAGTCTCGTCGGCAAACAATTCCAACTGGAAGCCGGGTGGAACGGTCGTTGATTCGATGAATTGTTCGGGCGTTAGTTCATAGCGTTCGGCGACTTCCTCGCGACCGTAGCGCACCGTTTCGGGCGAGGGTCCGCCCCGAGTATAGAGAATCTTGATGTGGTCATCGACCAACTGGAACAGATCGCGATCGCCGGTGAGGATCAAGACCTGAAAGCCTGCGGCGGCCGCGCGCTTGGCCAATGTGCCCAAGACGTCGTCGGCTTCGTAGTCGGGATAGGTAACGATGGGGATGTTCATGGCGCGCAGAAAGGCTTCGATG
>JBJHCD010000339.1:0-3204 GCA_050485845.1 Pirellulaceae bacterium
CCAGTCGCTGGTCGGAAGCGGCGAGGTGATCCGCAGATATCGAATCAGCTTGGCTGCCTCTTCCCCCCGTCCCGACTTCCATAACAGTTCGGCCACCTGATACTTGGCGGCATACCAGGCGTCGCCTTGGGGAGGCGTGCGGTCCGCGATGACTCGCCATTGGCGGAGTGCCTGAGCAAGCGACTCGGGGTCATCGCGAGCAGCAAGCAGTTGGGCGTACTCTGTTTGCAGAACTCCATCGCGTGGCTGTTCGTCAACCAGTCGCCGATAGAGTTCGATCGCCTGCTCCCCTTCCCCCAACTCCCACAACGCCCTGGCACGCCGCCGCGGGATCTCGGCCGCTCGGTCAACTTCCTCCGCTTCCAGACTTTCCAACTGCTGCAATAGCTCCAACTGCAGGCTTGCCAATTGCCGCCGCAGAGGGCGTTCGGCCGTCTCTCCAGCCTTTGACAACTGGTCGACCAGTCGCCAGATGGTCTTGGACGAGCGGGCTTCGAGTTGCCGCAACTGTTGCCTGGCAAGTTCTTGTCGCTCAGGCTGCAATGCTCGAGCGAGAAACAACCAGGTTTCGGCTTCCGACCTCCATGGGGCCGAGTCCTCCTCGGAATCCGCCGATACGTATTGGTGAAGTACGTCTTCGACTTCGCCCGCTCGATGAGGGGCAAACTCGAGAAGTAGTCGCGATGCCGCGAGGATTGTCTGGCCACGGAGGGGAGGCGTGGAGATATCCGCCCCGCGTCGGCCTCTCCGATCAGATGTCGTTTCGACGTCTACTCGTAATGAGAATCCTCGCAAACTTTGAATCGCTTCATCCAGAATGGTGTCAAAGGCCTGCGAGTCGTTCGAGCCGTTCGACTTGGCCTGCCGGTCGCCCAGTAGTCCTCGCCAACTTGCTTCCAGCCCTTCCAATGCCGGCTCACCCTCGGGTCCCGTTGCCGACACCCGCTGAAATGCCTCAATCGCCCCTCGCCAACGCTGCTGATGATGTTGGAGTCGCCCCAGCCAGAGATTCACGCGGGAAACGTACACGCTTCGAGGCCAGCGCCGAATGTGTTCTCGGAGCAGTTCCTCATAGAGTTCGAGATAGCTTGCATCGGTTCTTGCCAGGCGAACCGTGGATTGGATCGCCGCCAAATGGGCCGCTGGAGCCGACTCGTGAGCCGCGTAGTCCCGGCTGACGCGGCGCAGCCGGTCCAGTGCGTCGTGATCTTCACCCCGCTTCACCTGGACCAAGCCCGCTCGATAACTCGCTCGAAACGTCTCTTCTTCGTTGTCTCCCTCGTCATCTCCCTCGAGTGCTCCCTTCACCACCTCATCGTACAGCGTCAATGCCTCCTCCAACTCGCCTCGCAGATAGAGATCATCGGCCTGTCGCCGCAAGATTTCCGCATCGGCTGCCTGAACGTTGCCTTGCACCTCGCGAAGCAGCAACTGGTCGGCGCGTCGAGCCCAGTAGCGACCATGCGATTGCTCGATATACTTCGCCAAGCTCACGGTTCGCTGACGCCACTCCGCTTGCTGTTCGTCACCCTCGGCTCGAGCCTTCCAGGCCGCGATGAAGACTTCGAGTCGCGCCAGATCGAGATGGGGGGCTCCGGGCTGCGAGGGGCTGGGAGCAAGTTCCACCCATCGCAGCGCTTCCGCGAGCCAGGCCGGCGGGGCGCTGTCGGCAGCACCACCACTCCGAGCACTCCGCTCCGCCAGGATCACTCGGGCTGCTTCCGCATGAATGCGAACTCGGATGGAATCCGGTATCTCTTCGTCTTCCAGTCGCTCCCGCAGGCGGCCCGCTTCGGAAAAATTCTCCGCCAAGCGATAGACGATCAGTTGTTCCACTCGTCCCTCCCAGGCAAGTGCATCGTCTGAATCGACTTGGGCCAGAAGTTCCTGAAGCGTCTGAAGTGCCTGAGTGGCGGCGGCGAATCGATCGTCACTGCCGGCGGGATAACATTCTCCACGGATCCGGTAGACTCGGGCCAGATGCAATCGGACGTGACTGGCAAGCGAGTAGAGTTCGTCGGCGGTCAGACCGTCCGGCGGTTCGGTGCCGGGCCGGATTCGTTGCACGGACTGGTTGACATCTCGTTCAATTTCTTCCAATCTTCGTGCCGCTTCTCGCAACCGCTCCAGCGCCGGTTCCCATGAAGCATCTCCACTCCGATCCAACTCGGCCTCCTGCTGGAGAACTTCCGCTTCGGTCCTCCAGAGCAGGGCCTCTTGCAACTGAACGAGAACTCGCCTGGAATGGCTGGGATAATTCTCCAGAAACTGGCGACCGATGGCATGGGCTTCTTTCCAGGTCGCGGCACGCAAATCCGACGGCTGATGCCATCCTTTCTCGGACAGGAGTCGCATCGACTGAATGAACCATTCCGCCTGTTCCGTCTCCGACAACTCGGAACGCTGCCGCTGTTCCCGAGCGAACTCGGTGGCCAGTGAATAGAGTCGCCGAGAACGCATCCCGTCGAGCAGTCGCAGGTTCTCGTCACTCTCGGCTGCCCCGATGGCCGCGCAGCCGAAAAATGCTCCCCATAGCCATTGCCCGAGCCCGAGTATAGCTCCCCTATACCACCACATCACATGCGAGAAACTCGCTGCCGCCGCGGAGGTGGGGCGTCTCTTGTTCGGAAACCGGCGAATCTTGCACATGTCAGGGACTGGCCCCATCGGGATCGAGTCGGGTGGTGAAGGCAACTTGGAATTGCTCCTGCCGAGCGAGGTCGTAGACATCCATGACGTCGCCGAGAGGAACATCGCCGTCGGGATGCAGCAGCACGGGCATGTCTCGGGATATCTCACCAATCTGGCGCATTCGCTGTCGTAGCTGCATCAGCGAATCGACGGGTAGTTCGTTGACCTGCCATCGCGGACTTCCCGAGTCGTAGGTGACTCGGATTACCAGTTCATCGAAATCCATTTCGGGAGGGGGCAGTTCATCGATTGCCGTCGAGTCCGTTCCTACGGCGAGGGAGATCTGGCCGGGAAGTAGGAACTCGAGTGGTTGGAAACTGGACGTCCACAAGAAAAAAATGATCAATTGGAAGACGACATCGATCATCGGTGTCATCGGGATTTCCAAGGGGGAACGTCGTTGATGATAAATCGATGGACTGCGCATCAGCGGACATCTTGCAAGCGATGGACGGAGTAAGTGACTTGACGCATCCCGCTGCGATGGCAGGCGAGCATAATCGGTTCGACATG
>JBJHCD010000339.1:3214-6489 GCA_050485845.1 Pirellulaceae bacterium
TGCCGGTAGGCGACGCCGCGGTGGGCTCGAATCTTGACCTCCGTGACTCCGTCTCGCTCCTGCTGCAAGCGGCGGAGGCGTGATTCCAGGTCCGCAAGCGGAACGGTGCGTCCGGCCAATTGTATCGTTCCTTCTTCCAACACGTTCAAGACGATTTGCCGAGCTGTCTCGGATTCAATGGGTGCTCGTCCCGTGTCGGCGGTGGGAAGAGGCAACTCCAACTGGGCTTCTTGGCGAACCAGATGACTGGAGACCAGAAAAAAAATGATCAACTGAAAGATCACGTCGATCATGGGAGTCATGTTGATGCCCATCGAACGAATGCGGGCTTGCCGGGGAACTCGCATCATCGCCCTCCCGTCGTGGGTGGAGCGGGGGGAGGCGAGGGGACACTGCGAAAACCGGACTTGCGACGCTTCAGTGGCGCCAGGGCATGTTGGGCCGCATAGGCGGCCTCGGCGATCAGTTCGTCCACGCGATTGCGAAAAACCGCGAAGGCCCCCAGTGACGGAATGGCGATGATCAAGCCGGCGACGGTCGTGACCAATGCCTGATAGATCCCCTCGGCCAGATCCGCCGCGCCCGCGCCTCCCTGAGTACTCGCAACTCGCTCGAAGGCAAAGATCATCCCGGTCACCGTGCCCAGCAGTCCCAGCATCGGAGCGATGTTCCCGATCACCGACAAATATTCGACTCGGCGAAACAGGCGAGCGGACTGTTCGGCCAGGGCGTCCTCGACGCTCTTTTCCACGGCCGACCAGCCCCCCTCCAATTCCTCGAGTCCTTGGAGGAGCACAAAGGAAAGGAGACTGGGCTGCTGTCGGCAGGCATCGCGGGCGGGCCCGAGTTTTCCGCTGAGAAGCTGACTTCGGACCTCTTCTCCGAGTCCTTCCGGAAGGATTTCTCGCTTCCTGAGAGTGATCATCTGATCAAATGCCAGATAGGCACCCGTCAATGAGAGCCCGATGAGGCAAAGAATGATCGTCATGCCGACCATTCCTCCCGAGAACACAATGGAAAGAAAGCCTTGGGGGGGCTCCCGCGTCGCCCCCTCGCTCAAAGGCTCACCCATCCTCTCCTCCCCCATCATTCCGCCGGCCGTTTCCGGAGCAGTCGTCGGGCTTGCGGGAGCACTGGGATCCGCGGCACTGGGACCTTGTCCTCGAAGTAACGCTTGTGAGTAGACTCCGCCTAGCAGCAGAAGCAGTCCTGTCAGCGTGACGAGGCGAAACGAAACGGGATTCAACAGTCTCTCCTTCCGTGCCACGGACTCATACCCGGGTCCGCGACATGGTTCATTGGGTATTCAGGCAGGCCACAAAATCACACAGGCTCACGGCAGGCTCACGCAGGATCTCACAGCCCCCTTAGGGTCCGGACGGGGATTGTCCGAGTCGTTGTTGGGCTCGGGCAACATGAAGGTGTTCGGGAAAGTCGGCAACGAATTCGCGGTACAACGTTTGGGCCTCGTCTGTCGCTCCGGTGGCATCCAATTGCCGAGCGGCATTCCATAGCCCTTCCGCGGCCAGGTCACCCTGTTCGGGATAAAGGATCGGTAGTCGCAGGAACTCCACCGCCGCGGCCTGGGCTTCTCCGACCCGCGCCAACACTTGGGCTCGCAGCAGCAGCGGCCCTGCTCGGAGGTCGCTGGGCATCCGTTCGATGACGGCATTCCATCGTTCGACATCCCGCTGGCTCGCGGCGGCCAGTTCGGCCCGCCAGAGCTGGCAGCGAGCGAGATAGGCGATGCGGGAATCGGGATCCTCGCCGAGAGCACGGAGGGCTTGAATTGCCTTGGTCCGCTGAGTCGACGTGAGGGCCCAGCTTGCTCCGATCAGGCGGATCGGCGGTTGGGAAAGATTGAGCCAATTCGCAGCTTGGGCATCACGCGTTGCCGACGGGAGCGGCGAAGTCCAGCTGAGGGGAATCACCGCGAAGTGCGGGGTGTGTGGATCACTCCGCAGCAATTCGGCAAAGGCCATGACGGCCCGCTCCAAGTTGCCTGTCTCACGGCAGGCGAGAACTTCATGCGCCAGCAATCGGCGGCGGACCCATTCCCGTCTCTCGCGAGCGATCGCCTCTTGAAGCAACGGAAGTGCCTCTTCCGCTCGCCGCTCGGCCAATCGTTGTTCGGCCTTGCGATGGGGGTCGCTCCACGTCCCTTGGATCTCCAGCACACGCTCCGGTGGATACTTCTCCTCCCGTCCGGAAGTACGGCGAATCCGCAACTCTTGGCCCGAGTCGTCCAGGATCTCTCCCGTTAACCGCTGCTCCCCCGGCTGGCGAGTTCCCTGAATGCGCACCCAGTCTTCTCCTCGAGTCACTTCGGGGAGAGGAGAAAGTCCGAGGAGCAGCAGCAGTCCGAGAATCCGATTCCCGTTGGGTCGCCCGGCTCCATGGTGCGGCCCGGCTTTACGGAGCGGCCCGGCTTTACGGGGTGGCCCGGATCTATGGGGCAGATAGGCGAGATACATCAACGTAAACGTACTTTCCGTGGTTTTGTTGGGCGAGTTGCGTGAGGAAATTGAAACCTTGCGAGGGCCCGATGCCGAATTCGATCGCGTGGATCTGCGTACCCTGGCGCTGATGCATCCGTTGAATTTGACGCATCTGGTCCGTGGTCAAGGAATCTTCAAGACCATCGGTCAAAAAGAAAATGACATCCGGGTTCATCCCCAGGGCCAGACGTAGGGCGGGCCAATGCTTGGTTCCTCCAGTGGCGACGACACCCGCGATATATCGATCGGCCAATTCTTTCGACTGATCGTCGCCAAACAACAACCTGGGGGGCTGAGGCGCGTTCGGGTTGAAGATATGAGGCTCGTGATTGTAGAAGATAATTTGGAATTGGTGAGTCGCTTCGAGTTGTTGGAGGCTGGCCCGCAATTGAGCCTTGGCGGCGGCCAGGGGCCGGCCCCCAAGATCGGCCATGCTCCCGGAAATATCGATCACATAGACAAACTTATTGCCAGTTCCCGTGGCGCCGAAGATTCCCGTGGTGACTTGCCCTCCGATCGATCGAGAAGTGCGTCCACCTTCCGACATGGCCGAGGCATCAGGGAGGCCGTGGGCCCCTGAATCCCCCACGACGCCGACATCATCCGGAGTGGGCAGGGCGTCCAGCGGTTCTCCGGAGAGTTCGGCGGGCCCCGGCAAGGGACTCGCCTCCCGATCGCGGGCGGCTGCCGACGCGGCGGCCTGTTGTGCCGCGTCGCCTTGATCCAGGAAATACTCGGGCCGCCCCCGTCGCATGTCGACCAGGGCGATGTCCCCCC
>JBJHCD010000340.1:0-2809 GCA_050485845.1 Pirellulaceae bacterium
CAACTCGCCCAGCTCCTGGTTGGCGGCTTGAACCTCCTGGTCGAGGCGGCGGTTCTGGTCAGCCATCTCCTTCAATGCGAAAGCCTCGCGCAGGTTGGCGCGTAGCTGCTCGTCATCCCAGGGCTTGGCGAGAAATTTGTAGATCGCCCCCTCGTTGATCGCGTCGGTGATCGACTGCAGCTCGGTGTAACCCGACAGCACCAGCCGGATGGTCTCCGGGTACAGCTGCCTGGCTCGGCGCAGTAGTTCCACGCCAGTCATGCCCGGCATGCGTTGGTCGGACAGGATCACGTCAACCGAGTGCCTCGCCATCAGTTGCAGCGCCTGCTCGTAGTTGTACGTGTAGGCATCGGTCATGGCGGTCCGCCGCCGATTGAGAAAAGCTTCGTTGGCCTGTCGCCGCAGGGCTTGCCGGCGAAGGTCGGCTTGATCGGTGATCGTTTCCGGACGGTCCAGGTTGTTGGGCGGGGTCCCATCTCCCAGGGAAACACTGGCGTAGCGAGGCCCGAGGTAGGCGGAATTGTTGCCTCGTCCACCTCCTTTCCCAAACACGACTTGCACATGGCCGGGAAGCGACGGATCGCTGCTCCCTTCCAAGGCCTTCGCCGCCACGGCCCCAATCTCCGGGAAATCGGAGGCGGGAGTCTGACGGCGACCATGCAGCATCAGATAACGTCCCTTGCCATGATCATCCTCGGCCGTGTTCACCCCTCGGACCAACATCAAGCGGTCGACAATGGAGGCGGTCTTCGGCAGCAGTTCGCAAATATGCGTTCCAGGAACCGAAGTCGGAATCGCTCGGAACGGCCCGCCTGTCGGAGTTCCCGGCTTCGGGTCCCAGCTTTCCAATTGGCTGAGGCCGCCATGCTTGTTGATGACGAGAATCCGTTTTTGGTCTCGAGCCAGCTGGCGAGCGACCGTGGGTTGAGCGAGAAAGCCGAGTCCGCCGGCGACCACGCCGGCACCGGCGGCCAAGCCACCCAGGAATTGGCGGCGAGCGATCAGGTGTTCCGGAGACTGGCAAGCATAGTGGGCATGCATGAGTTGTATTCCTGTGTTATCTGGTCGGGCGGGGGATTGGCGAAGTTATACGCTCTCTACTAGGCTCGTTCTCTTTTAGGTTCAGGGGCAAAAGCGAAATTCGGCGGACGCCAGCAAGGCCCAAGCCAGCTCCTGGATGATCTCCGCCTTGGCCTCTGGCTCACTCGCCAACGCCTCCTCGACCCACTGGCGTTCACTTTCCACCGGCGGACGGGAGAGCACGGTCACATAGAGTTCCTCGGCGATTGACTCGGCCGAGTCCAGTTGGATCAGCCGCTGCGTCAAATTGTTTCCCGAAGGTTTCAGCCAGTTTTGAATGGGACCACCGTTGGTCAAGAACAGAGCCTGATCCACGGTGGCGAAAAAGTCGTACTGGGGTTGTCCTTCGCCGGCGCCAAACAGCCGCACGAACTGGACGACACTGGGCTGCAGTTTCGCGTGGATGCCCCGTTCGATCGCGGTATCCCGCTCGGCTCCCGCCGGCGGTTTGTCCTCACCCTCTTTTTCGTCCAGCTCCTTCTCGACGGCGCGGCGGTGGGCGGCCAAGGTGCCGGTGGCTTCGAGTATGCTCCAGGCCAACTGCTCGGGTGACAAGGGCTTGAGTGGTGCGAGGGCGAGTTGCCGCGTCCAGACTTCCTCGAGGTCATGGTGAGCGACCTGGATCGCTTCGTCCAGTTCGGAAAGTCGCGTCTCCAGTTCCTCTTGTTGTCGCTGCAGTTCGGAGTCGGCCGCGGCGAGTTGGACAAGCTGCTGCTCGACCTCCATCCGCTCCAGCAGAGTTTCCTGGCGGGATTCAAGCGTTCGCAGACGGGCGAGTTGCCGATCGATCACTTGGCGTCGGTTCTTGTGTCGCTCGAGCTGCTCGGCCAGTTGTCTCACTTGCTGCTCGTTTTCACGAAGTGGAGTGGCCTGAGCGGTGTAGGTCTGCTCGGCCTCTTGGAGCGTTGTTCGAGCTTTCTCATCTTCTGTCTCGGCCGACTGAGCTGACTGTTGATGTTCCGCCAGCGACTCCTGCAAGGAGGAAACTTCACTGGACAGACTCTCGGACTTCTTCACGAATTCGGCAGTCGCGGCCGCCACTTCCGGTTCCTCGGGCAGCGAGGCGGCGGCCTCCTGGGCCGCGGTGGCAGCGGCTTGCACGGTGGCCAGGACCTTTTCGCGAGCGGCCAGTTGCTGCTGGGCCTCGGTCAGTTTGGCCGTTGCTTCTCGCAACTGAAAGGCGGCTTGGGCCTCCTGGCGGCGAGCTTCCTCGTGGGCCTCGCGGAGGGGGGCGATTTCACCTCGCAACTTCTTCACCGTGGCCAGCAACTCGTCGTGGGCCTGGGCGACATCCGCCAGTTCCTGGAGGGCCGCTTCTCGATTTGCCTCGATAGCCTCCTTCTGCGCCAGCCCTTGGCGAATCTGCTCCATCCAGTCGAATTCCGGTTCCACCGACCGTTGGTAGACCTTGGTTTGTGCCAATTCGCGGAGCATCCGGCGAATATCGAATTCTTGCTCACCCAGCGCGTCGGCCAGCAGTTGCAACACCTCGGCGTGTTCCGCCGGATTGCCGGAGTGATGCAGGTCGACCGGTTCAACCAACCCGCGTCCCATCATCCAGGCCCAGAGGCGATTGGCGATATTGCGTCGGAAGGCGGGGTGGTCGCCTTGAGCCAATTCTTTCGCCAATTGGGCACGGCGACTATATTTGGGCACGGGGCGAACATCCTTGTCGGGCTTGGCGATATACTCGTCCCCCTCGGCGAAAACCGGCTCATCCAACGGATCT
>JBJHCD010000340.1:2819-5873 GCA_050485845.1 Pirellulaceae bacterium
AGCAATTGGGGACGACTTTCTCCTTCGATTTCGGTGAAGACCGACTTGTAGGAAACGTCCCCTTCTCCTTTTTCACCGATCAATGCCTTGTTCTCGTTCTTCGCGTCGACGAAGAGTGTCGAACGGCCGACGAAGGCATAGAGGCCATAGTATTCCGACTGATAGTAGTCATCGACCAGCGGGTGGTCGTGACACTGCGAGCATTGGATGTCGCGTCCCAGGAAGATCCGGCTGACGTCGCGGGTCAGCAGATTCGGTTCGACTTCGCGCTCGAGCACGAACCGGGCTGCTCCTCGTAGCTCGGGGTCCGTTCCATCGCTACGAAGCAGTTCCTCGACCAACTGCAGGAAGGGTTTGCGCTCGGCGAACGAATCGAGCAGGTACTGTTCCCATTCGGCCGGAGTTACATGCTTGTGGCGGCGCCGCTCCATCAACATCACATCGAAGACGTTGGCCAGGTGCCGCACATGCTCGGGACTCTCCAGCAGCCGATCAATCATGGCGACCCGCTTATCGGGTGACTCGTCGGCGAGGAACTCGCGCACGGTATCCGTGTCGGGAATGCGGCCGATCAGGTCCAAGTGGATGCGGCGAATGAATTCCGAATCCGTCGCCAGCGAGGCGGGTTGACCCAGCTGAGTGGCCTCCACGAGCTGATCGATTTGGGCATGCAGCGGCGGAGGGGACTCCTCGGCGACAGCCGGACTCCCGTTCGCCAGGAGTACCAATCCCGCTATCGACATGACGCGAAAAGTCATCTCTCGGAGTCGTCGAAGTGACTTCGAGTTCAGTGGAGTACGTCCCATCATAACGGACTTTCCTGCAATGAAGGTGAGCAAACGAAAACGGGCGAATGATCGAAACGCCCAGCGCGAATGAACCACTCGGCACGGATCAAGGGCCAAGGCAACTCCATGGTGCGGCAACGTTTTCAGTGAGGCTTCCGATTCATTCTCAAACACGGACCGTGAGTCAAGGAAACCGGAGGAGGTAGGACTGTTGGGGTGGGGTGGAGCCAATGGGCCTTGGGCATTCCGGTCAGGCTATCGCCGCTGGATGATCGCGACTTTGTCATCACCGAGTCAGGCCAAAGCTCCACAGCCAGTTAACCTAAGGTGCTTTGGTACCAGGGTCAAGAGAAAAGGGAACAATCAGATCCCAAAAGGGGGGCGTGGGGGAGTGTGTGGGCTGGCCGATTGAAAAGGTAGGGTTGCACTTTTGGTCGCGGCCTTATAGATCCGAAGACCCCCTTCTGATTTTTTTGTATCCGCCGGATCGAGAGGTCGCGCGGGACTCTCCAGAAAGCATCTCGACGTCAACGGCCTCCCTGTCGCGGCAGCGAGTCCTCCGCGGTCATGACTGGATGCTCAAGAATAACCGTCGAGTGCAAGCGAATCCGCAAGCTGTGTAACCCAGGCCGGCTGGGAGCCAAAATTTCCATGGTGAACGATTGGTGACCCGCCGATCGTCGATCAATTGTCATGGTGCGGCTATTGGCTATGACTCCTCGCTGGTCTGTCAATTCAACCAGGCCTGTGTAAACCTGCTGGTCGCCTTGAAACTCTCCTTTGATGCGGATTTTCTCGCCCGACTTGACGTGTAGGGGAGGGGACTCCCCACGCGTCGATTCATGCCTGACTGGCGATCCATTGATCGAAACTCGCAAGTCGCTGACTTCGACCTGCTCGGGCCCGCTTCCGTCTTCCAGCCTGCCGGCTGGAATTCTCTCTTCATATCGCCGGCAACCACAGAGAACTCCCAGCGCCACCACGGCCACCATGGCGGCGGCTGCCGTCCCGAAATGTATTGGCATCTTCACCGTATGCTCCCTAGAACCCGCTATCACCAAGCAATCGACGTGGTCCATGCATCGATTAGTCGCCACCGGCTCGTGAACTGTAGGCACGCCAGACCGAGACATCAATTCCATCCTCAACGAACGCAACTCGACCGTCCGCGAACGCGACGTTTACTCCTCCGGAGTGGTTGCTCCCGGCCGTGTAGGCTCCCCAATGGAGATGTCGTCCATTGGAGCAGCGATTCTGATTGGGCGTCATGATGTGGTTGTACAGTGTCCCACCGAAGCTCCCATCATTCCACGCCCCGCTATGTCTCACCGCCAGCGCATTGCCCGCTGCAATCGACATCTCGCCACAGTGTTTTGCAAAGTCATCGATCGAATCGGGGGGAACGATTACTCGAGAAGTATAAAATAGCACTCGCTTTTGATGCAGGGTTCCATTGGATGAGAGCACTTCCGCAAGAGCAATCGTATTGGATAGTCCGTCGCTTACCTGCGCCAAGCGGGCGGAAAACCAGACGCCATCCACCCAGTCCCAGTCGTCCGAACCGAACAGACCGTCGTAGCCAAACCATAAGACTCCCGTGCTCATGCAACCCGCGTAATTGGTTACCACGTCGGGCGGTTGGTCGGACGGGCAGACCAATACCGATGGCGCTGGTACTCGGACCCCTGCGATCGCGCCCGGCACGTCGGGCTGATGCTGTTCCCGTTTTCGCAGGAGTTCGTCAGCCAGCGCCTGCTGTTCGAGATGTGGCAGGATCGCCACGAACAAACTCGCATGGTCATGGTTGATCCGCGGGGGGAACTCCGACCAGATCGACGCATATTGCTGGAGTGCCAGACTGACTTGCCTCAGGTTCGAACTACATTGCATGCGGCGCGCCGACTCTCGGGCCACCTGCACCGCCGGCAGAAGCAGCGCCAGCAGCAGTCCAAGAATTGCCATCGAGACGATCAACTCGACCAATGTAAACCCGCGCCTCGCCAGCCTCACTCGCATCTCTGTGCCGGCATGAGACTCATACTGAATCCGGCTCATCTTCCGTACCTGTGTCGCTGGCAACTAAATGTCCCTCGGTACGCCCGAAGGGTGATCCAAATCATTGTGGTTGGATGAACTCGATCAAAACTGTATCGTGTGAGGCGCCGTTCACTGTGAGAGCGATCGTCGCGACCCCATTCTTCCATCCGGAAGGTGGGGGCGTCGAAGTTCACGTGCCATCGCGACATATAGGCAGAGGTCGTTATTC
>JBJHCD010000340.1:5883-6454 GCA_050485845.1 Pirellulaceae bacterium
ACGTGTCAAGAGCTAGTTTTGAAAAAAAACTGAAAATATAGCTCCGAAGACACCCTTCTAGTTTTTTTGCATCCGCCGGATCGAGAGGTCGCGCGGGACTCTCCAGAAAGCATCTCGACGTCAACGGCCTCCCTGTCGCGGCAGCTAGTCCTCCGCGGTCATGACAGGATGCTCAAGAATAACCGTCGAGTGCAAGCGATCGGGGACGGGTATCCCGAGCTTGCCGATCCGGGTTGGCTGGGGAGGGCAAGTTTGTTCGACCGAACCCAGACAGAATTCAGCCAGAACCAAGTTCTCTCCAGGCTTCCAAAGCGGCCTCGACCCCAGCACGCGGCGCCTCGCAATGGAACTGCCGGCAGACGAAGAGGGTCGACTCCGGACCGAGTGGCTGTTTGCCTTGAAACAGTGAGTCGAGTGCGGGAGAGCCGGCCGGATCTTGAGGTGTCGGGCGGAGGGCGAGGACCGTGCGAGGCAGGAATCGGCGGCGGAATTCGGCCAAGACCTGCTGCGTGTCGGGATGTTGCCGATCCCCCAGGATCGCTACTTCCGCGGCGGGGCCGAGCCAGAGGTC
>JBJHCD010000341.1:0-6434 GCA_050485845.1 Pirellulaceae bacterium
GCGTTATGTCGAGCAGGGAGTGCGCCTGGGGCTTCCGAAGCGATATCTCCTGGCGGCCAGAAAACCTTGGTATGCGATGGAAGTTCGGCCCCCTTCACCTATTTGGGCAGCCGTATTCGGACGCACGGAACTACGCTTCATCTGGAACGAGGCGGGTGTCCAGAACCTAACCACGTTCCACTGCGTCTATCCACACGCGTTGACGTCGCTGCAGGCGCAAGCCCTGGTCGCTTGTTTGAACTGCAGTTGGATGCAGCAGTTGGCGGCCGAGCAGCAGCGGGTCTACGGTGGTGGCCTGCTGAAGTACGAACCGCGAGATCTGCTTCGCATCCCCGTTCCCGATGTGCGACACAGTTCGACCGATACGCTGAACCGGTTGGTGGAATTGTTGAGCTGCCTTAGCGAAGCGAAGGGGAATCCGCCTCTTTTCCACAAGGTGCAGCAGCAGTTGCGGGGGGCGGTTGATCAGGCAGCACGGGAAGCAGAGGCGAACTGGGCGAGTTCGTGACGACGTCTTGCCAGTTCTCGACCTTGAAGTGGCGGCGGTAGGCGCCGAAATCATTGAAGCACAACCACTTGGCAAGGCGGTAGGCCCAGCTTCGTTCTGGCACCTCGTTCCCCGGATGATACTGGGACGCTCGAGGTTCCATCGCTTGCAGTTCCGCCATCGCGGTCCCACGGGCCGTGGTGTCTCGAGCCCCATGGCGCTCGACCAATTCCTGGAGTAAATCGGGACGCTCCAGCACGATGCAGCCGCGAGTGGATTGAGCGGCCGTTTCACGGAAGTCGCGCAAGAAGCCGGATTGATTGAAAGTCTCCCGCAGCGGTCGGGTGTCGTGAATCGACTCCTTGGCGAACTGGATGATCGGACAGGGTTCGATGTCTCCCCAAGGACTGATGTGATGAGTAAACCCGGTGGCGGCGGGGCAGAGGGCCTGCCCGTCTCCATCGTAATAGGCATCCACCACCACGATCGGCTTGGTCGCTCGAATGTTCACCACGAACTCACGGGCTTTCCGCTGCTGCTCGGGAGTCAACGCCAGCTCCGGGGCCGCTTCGGGGCCCACGGGACGGTAAATATGGAACCAGGTATACAGGACTCCCATTTCAATGAGCCGGTCGACCCAGTCTTCATTCAAGAGATCCTGATAGTTGGTCTGGCAAAGACTCGTGCAGACGCCGGTCATGACGCGGTTGTTCAGGCAGTTCTGCAGACCTTCCATTGTCTTGCTGTAGACCTGCTGCTTTCCCCTCCGCTGGTCGCTGACAATCTCATTCCCCTCGACGCTGATCAGGGGAGTCACGTTTCCCATCCGGCGCAGTCGCTTGGCGACTTCATCCGTAATGAAGTGCCCGTTCGTGAAGATCTGAAAATAGCAATCCGGATGCTGCTCGATAATGTCCAGTAATTCGGGATGCATGAACGGCTCGCCCCCCAGGATCCCGAAGAACGAGTTCCCCATCGCCTTGGCCTCGTTCAGCATCCGATGCATCGGCTCGGCTTCGATCTTTTCCTGCTTCGCCGCCACGTCGACCCAGCATCCCTGACAGCGAAGATTGCAGCTATTGATCAGGGAGATATAGAGGAAGGGGGGAAAGAAATCGCCACGCCGCAGGCGGGCCTTGTGCTTCTGGACGGAAAGGAATCCCTTGACTCCCATATTCCAGAACAATTTCCACACCAGTCGTTTATCCGTCTCCCAGAGGAGCCGTTTTGTCAATCGCAAATAAATGAAGTTCACAAAACCCGTGGGGGATAGGGACACTCAAGCGACGCGCCGGCCCTCGGAAGGGCCAGCCGACATTCAGTTCGCCCGGGACCCTTCCGCGTGAAGGGCCCCGCACGATCTGCCTTGCATTATAGCAACCAGGCAGCTCTCCAGCGGCTACCCACCGAGACCGGGTTTCAGCAGGTTTCAGTGGGTTTTAGCAGGTCCAGCAGGCTCAGCAGGTTTCGCTTGGTGCTTCAGGGGAGGACACCCCAGTCCTTGAGGATGGGATGAATCGCCTCGGCCCAGCGGCGGTAACCCGCTTCGCTCAAGTGCAAGTAGTCGGGCATGATTTCGGTGGAGAGGCTTCCATCCTCCTCCAGAAACGCCGCGCCGATGTCGCGGTAGTGGATTCTTTCTCCGTCATCCAGTCGGCGGAGGTAGTCATTGATCGCGACGTTGTTCAGTCGTAGTGGGTCCCAGGGGCTTGCTCCTCGCGGGAAGATGCCCAGCAGCAGGACCTTCGTGTCCGGAGACTTTTCGGCCAGAATTTCCAGCACTTGCTGAACCCCTTCGGCAACCTGGCGGGGGTCTTGCAGGGAGTGACCGGTATTGTTGGTGCCGATCATGACCACGGCCGCCTTCGGCCGATTCGGACCCATTTGATTCTGCCGCAAACGCCAAATCAGATGTTCGGTCCGATCTCCACCGATGCCGAGGTTCAAGGTCTTGACCGAACCGTAGTGCTCATCCCAGACGGTCTTTCCCGCTCCTTCCCATCCCTGGGTGATCGAATCACCGAGGAACACCAGTTCGTGCCCCTCTTCTCTCCCTCGCTGGGTCAATTCGCGATCTCGCTGTTTCCAACGCGGCTCGTCGCCCCGCGTGGTGGGAATGGTGGCCGAGTTCACGTCGTAGTGCTGACGCAGATCACGGTAACGCCGCTGAAGTCCATCCAGGATTTCTCGGTAGTCCGAATCGTTGTGGAGGCTGACCATCTCCTGCGGATCTTTCTCAAGATCAAAGAGATTCCATTCTCGAGTTCGCGGGAAATACATCGCCTTGTAACGTTCGGTGCGGACCCCGTCATGCATGGGCACCATGTGGACGGCGTCATTCTCGTAATAGGCGTAGTAGATTGCGTCTCGCCACCCTTCCGGCGTCTCGCCATCTTCCGCCGTCAAAGTCGGCATCAGGCTGCGTCCTTGGATCTCGGCTGGAATCTCGACGCCCGCGATTTCCAGGAAGGTGGGGGCATAATCGATGTTCTGGACCATGGCTCCGCTGCGAGTCCCAGGAGCGACGACGCCGGGCCACCGCACGACAAGGGGCATGCGGAGCGACTCCTCGAACATCCACCGCTTGTCGTACCAACCATGCTCTCCAAGGTAGAACCCTTGGTCGGAAGCGTAGATGACAATGGTGTTATCGGCGAGCCCCGATTCCTCCAGGTAGTCCAGCAGTCGCCCGATGCTGTCATCCACGGCGGCCACGGATCCCAGGTAGTCATGCATGTATCGTTGGTATTTCCAGCGGAGGATATCGTCGTCCGACAATTCTCCCGCCTTCATTTTCTCCAGGAAGGCCTGATTCTCGGGCTCGTAGTAGGCATCCCAAGTCTCCCGCTGCTCGGGCGTCATTCGTTGGTATTCGCCGTCGGGCAGACCTGACGCAAAGTGCTCGGGATACTGGTTTTCCCCGTGGAACTTCATGTCATGTGCCCAGAAGAAATGGTCACGGATCGACATTTCACTTTCGGCCAGCAGCGAAGTCCGGCCCGAATAATCGTCCCTCAACGTCTCGGGCTCGGGAATGGTCCCCAACTTATACTTGCCGAAATGCCGCGGGTGCGGAGCCCAGTTGCGATGAGGCGCCTTGTGCTGGCTCATCAGGACGAACGGCTTGTCGGAATCCCGCTGATTCTCCAGCCATTCAATGGAAAATTCCGTGATCAGATCGGTGCAATAGCCCTCGTACCTTTTCCGGCTGCCATCCATTTGGATGAAGTCGGGATTGTAGTAGTGGCCTTGCCCGGGAAGGATTTCCCAGTGATCAAAGCCCGTGGGGTTCGTCACCAAATGCCACTTGCCGATGACTGCCGTCTGATAGCCCCTCTTCTGCAGCAGTTTGGGAAAGGTCATCTGAGAGCCGTCGAAACGGTCGCCATTGCGGCGAAAGCCATTGATGTGACTATGTTTTCCCGTGAGGATACAAGCTCGAGAAGGCCCGCAGAGCGAGTTAGCGCAATACGATCGGTCGAAGATCATGCCTTCACGGGCCAGCCGATCGATGTGCGGCGTTTCGTTCACTTGGGAACCGTAGGCTCCAATCGCCTGCAGCGCGTGATCATCCGAAAAGATGAAGAGGATGTTGGGAGGACGAGATTCGTCCGCGGCTTGTTCGGCCCCCCAACCGGGAGCCATTGCCGAAAATAGTCCGAGGTACCACGCCAGTAGCAGAAGCAGACGCTGGAATCCTCTATGGGCTGGAAGCGAGAACGCGGATGCGGGGCGAGCAAAGGATCGAAACAATTCCTGGAAAATCATGGCAGCAGTACTCAGCAAAGGAGGAACCGAGATGAGAACGGCGCGAGCCACGGCCCGCCGACGTCTTCACTGGGAGCGATTTTCCTCTACCTCGCCGGGCAAAGCAACCGCCTCGGCACGTTCCGCCGAAAACACTCCCCCCGCAACCGGCTCTCCCGCTTCCGTTCGCGGGATGAACTCGCTGCCATGATTTGCGGACCCTGATACTGCAGTCGCTCCAGATCCGTATCGAACGACGACGCGAAGCGGTCGAACACCGCGCGGACATATTCGTCCGAAGCTCGCTCCGTTACGTCTCCCGACCGGTGGGCTACCAGCAGGTGACGTGGTACCGGATCATCAGGTGCCAGCGTGGTCCAGGCCTCCAGCACCTCGGTGGCCTCGTCGCCCCGCCCGGCGCGGCGCAGCAGGGAGGCCAGCGTGGCGAGACATTCCGTCGATTGGGGAGCTAGATGTCTGGCCACCTGCAGCGACTCGATCGCCTCGTCCGTCCGGTCCAGACGAGCCAGCAGATGGTCCTTTAAGACGTGTAGGTAGGAACGTTCGGCCGCCGAGTATTTCCCCAACTGGTGAAACGAGATGGCCATTTCCAGACTCTCTTGGCTGCTGTCTGGGAAGGAACGTTGGGGCGATTTGTTCTTGCGACGACGCCTGGAGTGAATGGCATCCGGAATAGGTGAGTGGCGAACACGAACGGTGTATGGCGAACACGAGCGGAAGCAAAGAGGGGAGGGGCTGGCGCCGATGGCAGCCGAAGAGCACCTGCAGAGGACGTTTTACGGCGATTGCCCGTACCTCAGTCGCTCCGAGTGGCTCGCGCTGTTATTTGTTAATGTGGCAGGACATACAACTCATTCAGTGTCGATATCGGAGCTTTGTGAAGAACTCGGTCCGCCATTCCAAGTAGCAAATAGGAATGCTCCCCACGCCGGAAGGGAACCCCGTATTGCGAGTGACAAGTCGAAGCTCGGGCGATCAGCAAGCCTACAGCCCCAACGGTAGCGAAGACAAGTAGGCAACGACGAGCCATTTAGCTGGCTCCGAACCGAGTGAGCAGCGGACGAAAGTAGGAGCATGCAAGCTCGTGCCCAAGGGGGGTGGTTATCCGCGATTCTGAAGGCCACTCTCGTCTTCGCCGCTGGTGAAAAGTCCGACAACCACAACAAACGATTCGTCGATACGAAAATATAAAACCGCAGTAAATCGCTTCAGACGGCAAGGACGGTAGCCCGTATGGTCGGCCGCAAACATCTCGGGATTTTCCTTAACCCGTTCCAGAGCTCGATAAAATTCTGCCTCGAACTTTTTGCCGAGACCAATGGAAACGCGATCGAACCAATCAATTCCGCGTAGCAAGTCAATTTCGGTCTGAGCCGTTAGCCGTGCCTTCATCGGCCGCGGGCCACCCGGATGCGTTCTCGAAACTCTTCTTCGCTAAGAGCGGTCGATGGATCGGCTTTATACTCCTCCCAGCGACGGTCCAGTTCGGCACGCTGTGATTCGGTCAATTCCGTACCAACACCTTCCGGGAGTCGGTCCCAGATCGCCTGCACGACACGAAGTTGGTCGTTCGGTGGCAGGGCAGAAATGTCCTTGATTGCTTGTTCAACGGTCATGATTGGTACTCCATGTCGTCACTTTAGCATCGCGACTAGACGGTGCAATTGCGATTGCTGCTTGTTGAAAAACGGCTCCATTGTTACCCGGTCGGATAACGGCGGCATTGACCGAGCGCGAGGAGTTGACTCTACGTAAGTCAAAACCGCTTGATCGAGCACTTCGGTCCAATGCTTGGTTCAAGTAAGCGGCCGGCGCGGCGGGGGGGAACTGTTCACAGTTTAGCCGATCAAGTTGGTGGTGGCCAGCATTTCAGCTCATCATGTCCATGTTGATCTTCTTCGTGTTCCCGTTCCATAAGGAATACCTGCCATGCCATCCTGCCGCAGTTGCACATCCGTGGCTGTTTCAATCGTCGTCCTCTCCGGGACTTGGTCGCGACAGGACATCGATGAGTTTCAGGTTCTTGTCGAGCAGCGCGACTTCGTCAGCGTTGTCGGGTGCGAGTCCGTCGTCGACGCAGCGTTGCAGCAATTCGAACTCTGCGACCTGGATGGAGTCCAGGCATCGCTGAATCGCTGCCCGGTTCGCGGAACCCAGGCACAGCGGTTCCGGGTTACAG
>JBJHCD010000342.1:0-3341 GCA_050485845.1 Pirellulaceae bacterium
CCGTCAGGACGACCGTCATTGCCAGTTGTGGCGCCAGCTGTGTTGCCTCTCGAACTCGCATCGAACGGAAAGCCATGTCATCTCCCGACAGCAAATCAAACCCCGAGTAAGCTCAACACTCATTGTCGGTCATCTTTCATTCCTCCACAACGGGCGTTTATGCGGGATTCCTCGACCATTTCTGGTATGCTGGTTCTGGTAGGTTCCTCGGGGAGTTCATCGGTAACGCGGCCTTACAGACCGGAGCGAAGGACAGAATTGATTTTCTCGGCCAACATAACACGTCCCCCTTGGTTGAACGCCCGCCTCCCGCGAATGGTACTTGCCATGCCACGTGCCACCCCAGTTACCTCCCCATTGACCTCCCCAGTTGCCACCCTTTTGGCCACCCTGCTGCTGATGGTGGGATCGTGGAATGGCCATGTATTGGCCTTCGAGCCGGTCGAGCCGACTGGTGTGGGGGTGAACGGATCGTCCTTGTCCGAGACCACTGCAGGAGAACCAGCCGGGGTCTTGATCGAGATTCATGAAGGAGATTTTCCACCTCGCGAGTGGCCGGAGACGTTGACTTCGCCGGTGGAGTCGTACCGCGAGTTGGCGTTGGGATTCTTCCGCATTCCTTGGCGCTACGTCGGAACCGGAGTGCGAGCGGACCGCACCAGCCCCTTTTGGGTCCGTGCGGCGACGCGAGTCGAATTGCCCGAGGGTGAGCATCGACTTCTCCTACGATCCCGCTCGGCAGCTCGCTTATGGGAAGGGGGCCGGGTCGTGGCCCAACTGGACTTCCCGACCGCCATCCAAGATGGGCACGACCAGGTCCGCAACGACGCCTTGCAACTGGGACCGACGCGTTGGGTGGCCGCCGGCGACCAGGAAACGCTCGTCCCCTTTCAATCGGATGGACGGCCTCGAGAATTTGTCCTGGAGTTCATGGTGGGAGGCCGAAAAGGATCTGAACCACTGCGAACCGAACTGGGTGAGACCATTGTCGCCGTGGCTCCTGCGGATCGCGATGACTTTCAACTTCTCAGTCCCCAAACGACGGTCCCCCTGACCGACGCCGACTGGGAAAGTTATCGGGCGGAAAGGGAGGAGTTTTATCAGCGGTTGGAAGCCCAGCGGCGACGCGAAGCGTTCGAGCGACAAAAAGACTACTGGAGACTGCGTCATGAATTGGCGGCGGAGTTTGCCGCTTCGCATCCGGTACCGGTCCCCGAGCCTTCGCGGGAATTGCCGGCTCGCAACGAGATCGACCACTTTCTCAACCGCGATATCGCTCAGGCCCTGAAACACCATACTGAGTTGGCCGAGAAGCCCGCGGCTCCCGTCGCGGAAGAAAACCAAGGTCAGCCCAAGCCTTCGGTGACATTTCATCGTGACATTCAGCCGATTTTCGAGCGTCATTGCTCGGCTTGCCACGGCAATCGACCTCAAGGGGGATTGAGCCTCGACTCCCTGGAAGCCGCGCGGGCCGGTGGTGATTCGGGGCTGCCGGCAATCGTACCGGGTGATCCCGAGGCCAGCGAGTTATTCCAGAGGATCACCTCCCAGGACGCCGACTTGGCGATGCCGCTGGATGGCAATCGATGGACGGACGAGGAATTGGAGAAAGTGCGCCACTGGATTGCATCCGGAGCTAGCTGGCCTGCGGTGGCGCCGCGAAAGTTGGCGGACCTTCCCGGCCTCACGTCGGACTTCGAATTCTTGCGGCGCGTCTCCCTGGATGTGCGAGGGACAATTCCAACGTTGGAGGAAATGGACGAATTCCTGGCGGACTCGTCCGAAGAGAAGCGAAGCCGGTGGATCGACCGATTTTTGGAAGATCCGCAAAGGGGGGACGGTTGGATGCCGTATTGGCTCGACGTCTTGGCGGAGAATCCGAACCTGATCAACCCCACGCTCAACAGCACGGGACCGTTTCGCTGGTGGCTGTACGATGCCTTGCGAGACAATAAGCCTTGGGATGTTGTCGTTACCGAATTGATTCTCATGGAGGGGAGCGAGCGGGGAGGGGGGGCGGCTGGATTCGGTCTTGCCGCCCTAAATGACGCTCCGCATGCCGCCAAGGCGGGAATTCTCAGTTCGGCCTTGCTGGCGGTTGACATGCGGTGTGCGCGATGTCACGACGCCCCCCATCATTCGACGCTTCAGTCCGATCTTTTTCACCTCGCGGCCATGCTGGCTCGGACTCCGGTGGAGGTTCCTCCCACCAGCAGCGTGGCCGTTGACGATCTTCCGACGAATCGTCCTCCCCGAATCCGCGTAACTTTGGAGCCGGGAGTTCCGGTGGAGCCTCAATGGCCTCTCAACGACCTCGCCGCCCCGGAACCCGACGTGCCCCTGCTGAAGGAACATGAGGAAGACTCGCGCGGACAACTTGCCGCCTTGATCACTCAGCCCACCAACGAGCGATTTGCCGAAGTCTTGGTGAATCGCGTCTGGCGTCGCTTTTTGGGGCGAGGTTTGATGGAACCGGTCGACGACTGGGAACAGGGGAAGTTGTCGCATCCTGAATTGCTGCGCTGGCTGGCTCGCGATTTCGTCGCCCACGGTTACGATCTCCGGCGACTCGATCGTCAAATCTTGAACTCCCACGCCTACCAGCGGCAAGCCAGTGACGACGTCGATGCCAACGCCCTGTTCGCTTCCCCCGTCAAACGGCGCCTTGGTCCGGAGCAACTGGTGGACGTACTTCACGACGCAGCTGGGGTACCGTACGATTCCGAACCCCTCTGTCTTGACCTTGATTCGGGTCGTCCTCAACGCTTGGCCACGCATCTCGGGCAACCGACGCGGGCGTGGCATTTCGGCTATCTGGCCAACGACCGGGACCGCCCCAGTCTCAATCTCCCTCGGGCCCAGGTCATCACCGAGCTTCTCACCGCGTTTGGTTGGAATGGCGATCGGCAGGAGCCGGTATCGGACCGGATGGTCGAACCGAGCGTCTTGCAGGCCGCCCTGCTGGCCCATGGCGCCACCACGCGGCGACTGGTCCGCCTCACTTCGGAATCTCCCTGGACCGACCGCGCGATTTCCGCCGACTCTCCAGAGGAACTGGTCACCTCCGCCTTTCGCCAATTTCTGACTCGGGACCCGAGTGACGACGAGATGGCCGTTTGCTGTCAGTTACTGGCCCCGGGATTTTCCACGCGTGTTACCTCGCAAGTTACCTCGACGGGAGAGCGAAACGCGTCAGAGACACCTCGCCCCACGCAACCCTACGTGACGTGGGCGAATCACTTGGTCGAGGAGGCCAACCGAATTCGACTGCGGGAAGAGGAACAAGTTCGACTCGGTCCCCCTCCCACCGAAAGACTGCGCGCCGATTGGCGAGAACGAAT
>JBJHCD010000342.1:3351-6429 GCA_050485845.1 Pirellulaceae bacterium
CTCCGACCCGAATCGAATCACTCCACGACGAATCACTGGTTTCGCGACGCCACTTCGTCGCCAAGACGGCGACCTGTGCCGGATTGGCCGCCGGCGTGGGAGCATTTCCTTCTCTGCAAGCCGAAGAAACCAACTTCAGGCCGCTTGGAAAAGCTCAGCACTGCCTATTCCTTTGGCTGGGGGGAGGCATGTCACAGATCGACACCTTTGATCCGAAACATCGGGGCGACCCTCGGTCCCGGCAGGCGGGAAGTGCCTATGCTTCCATTCCCACGGCGGTTCGAGGCGTGCAGGTAACCGAGCATCTTCCGCTGGTGGCTCGAGTCATGGAACGACTGACGTTGGTTCGAACCGTGAACCATCAGACGGTGGACGAGCACGCGACGGCCACGCACTTCGTTCACACCGGACGGTCGCTCAGTGAAACGATTCGGTACCCCAGCATTGGAAGTATCGTGACCGATCAGCTACCCAACGGGGGTGACATGCCGCCGTATGTGGTCATCGGTTACCCCAACGCCTCTCGCGACCCTGGCTTCCTCGGCCCGCGATGCGGCTACCTCCCCGTCACGGATATCGCCGCGGGTCCAGCCGGTTTCTCTGGCTCCCCCGACGTCGGTCCGGCCCGTCAGCAACGTCGTGACTCGCTCCTGGCTGAACTGCGCAAGCAGGTAGAACGTAATCCGAGTTTGCGGCCCCAGGAGGAGGTTATTGCTCAGTATGAGCGGCTAGCGGGCTCCGATTTTCAGAATTTGTTTCAGCTCGAATCCGAATCGGCGGCTTTGAGGGCCGCCTATGGGGGAGCCTTCGGTCAGCGGTGCCTGCTAGCTCGCCGATTGGTCGAGGCGGGGACCCGTTTTGTCGAAGTCTCTTTCAATTTGAACTTCATCAACGGCACGGGTTGGGACACGCATAACGAAGGTCAAGAGAAGCAGCACTTGCTGATCCGAGAACTCGATTCGGCCCTCAGCGCGCTGATCCTCGACCTCGAGCGTCGCGATCTCCTCGACCGAGTTTTGGTTGTCGTGGCCACGGAATTCGGACGCCCCGCGCAATTCGACTCGGGGGGTGGCCGCGGCCACCATTCCAAATGCTTCACCATGGTCCTGGGGGGAGGTGGACTGCGGCATGGGCGGGCGATAGGAGTCAGCGACGAACTGGCCATGAAAATCGAGGAACGGCCGGTCACCGTGCCGGATTTTTTGGCGACCATTTGTAGTAGCCTGGGAATTGACCCCGGCCGCGAATTGCACGCGGGAAACCGCCCCGTCCCCATCACCGATGGAGGCAAGCCCATTGATGAACTATTCTCGTAACCGCTCTTCGCTCCTGGCCTTGCTGGTCTTTGCCTGCATTCTGTCATTCACGTCGACTGCTTGGTCGCAGCGCGGCTCGAATCCGCTGGATGACTTCTTCCAGAATTTCATGAAGATGACTCCTCGGCAGCGAGCTGAACTGCAGAAGGTGGAAGTCCCATGGAAGATCGAAGAGGACCAAGGTCGACAAACCTTTGAATCGTATCGGCGTTCCCTGCGTCAATCGGATATCACGTTGTCGGATCAGAGCGAGGACGCGCGCTACGTGCAGCAATTGGTGGATCGGATCCATCCGCACATGAAGCACGCTCGCCGGTACCGAAAATTACACGTCTATGTGGCCGACAGTCCCGAGGTCGACGCCCGAAGCATTCCGGGGGGCTACTTGATTTTCTACCGGGGACTTCTGGAGTTTGCCGAAAGTGAAGCGGCCTTGGTCGGAATCATTGGCCATGAACTCTCGCATTTGGACCGTGGCCATCAGCTCAAGCCGATCCGCCAAATGATACAAGCACAAAACCGACTTTCCCGTGCGGATCGACTGAACCTCGGCGATTTTTTCTCTCTCGGTCAAGGAATGATGAATAGTTTTCATCCCTTCCACCCCGAGGAAGAGGAGGAGGCGGACCAAGATGGCCTGCAGTGGATGCATCAGGTCGGCTATGATGGCCAGGAACTGGCTCGGCTCTTTCAGCGACTGGGCGAGAGGCCGCGTCCAGATGCCCCGGCGGCGATGCCCAATTTTCTGCGGACTCATCCACTTTTTCCGGACCGAGCCGCCATGACGCTTCGACACTTTCAACAACTTCAGCGCGCTGCTCCTCGGGATGACCTGGTCATTGGAAAAGAGGCTTTGGCCGAACGCTCTCCGGCCGAACTGCCAGAACGGCGCCGGCGAGGACGCCGCTAGTTCGTCCTTCATCCTTCATCCTTCAGCCTTCATCCTTCGTCCTTCGTCCATCATCCTTCAGCCTTCAGCCTTCAGCCTTCATCCTTCATCCTTCATCCTTCATCCTTCAGCCTTCATCCTGCCGCGGCCATTTTTCCCGCACGTCCCGTTTTTCCGAAACGCATTGCGCGCTATATTGAGGCCTCGATTCGCGATTGAGCTTCAGCAGAAGGTAGTAAGGACATGAATCAGCGTCCCCAGGCGGCATCCTCGGCCGAAATCTCACTGACCCCAGGAGAGGGCTGGCACTGCACCCACCTCTATTACCAATTTGACCGAGCCACCCTCGCTCGGATGGACTCCGAGTCGATTCATGCCGGTCGTCGCCAAGTCGCCTCGATCCTGGATCCCACGAGTTCGGAGTCACCAGCGCGACTGCAAGTCGGCGTGGTCAGCGGGCACAAGGCGGATTTCAGCCTCATGCTCATGGACCCCGATCCCTTGAAAGTCGACTCACTCCATCAGCGACTGCTGGCCAGCGAATTGGGCTCCTGCCTGGCCCCCACCTACTCCTTCGTCTCGGTCACCGAGGTGTCGGAGTATGTTCCGACGCTCGAGCAGTATGCCAAGCGACTGGAGGCGGAAGGGGAATCGCCGGAAAGTCCGACCTATCAGGCCAAACTGAAGGCCTATTCGGATCGGGAGCCGATGATGCGCCGGCAGCGACTGACCCCCGACTTTCCCGCTTGGCCCGCCACCTGCTTTTACCCCATGAACAAGAAACGGAAGGTGGGAGAAAACTGGTTCACGCTCCCCTTCGCCGAGCGGAATCGGATGATGGCCGAACATGCCCGGAGCGGAATGGAGTTCGCG
>JBJHCD010000343.1:0-6413 GCA_050485845.1 Pirellulaceae bacterium
TTGCGATCCTGTTCTTGATCGTCGCCATGCTCGCTTTCAGCGGATTTCGCGGCGTCTATGCGTACCGGGAACTGGCCAGGAGCATCAGCGAGCGGGCGGCGGAACTTCCCAAATCCGCCATCCTTTTGCAGCATGTCGAGTCACTGCGATTCGGGATCAGCCAGGCCGCCGCCACTCGGCGGCTGACTCATGGGATGGAGTTCGACGGTTTCGTCCGGGAAGAGTTCCGCCACAATCTCCAGCAGGTGAAAGACTCGCTACGTGACTATCGCGAGGTGCTGGATGACAGCGATGGTCACGAAAACCGGATCAATGATATTCGTGCCGAACACGAGACGGTCCAGAGGATCGAGGAATGCCTGGCCCGGATCATGACGTTGGATCGAGCCGACGATTGGATTCTCCACCAGCGGACCCAGATCGCCAGTCTGGAACCGGAACTGGAGATTCTGCACCAATTGACCAGTGAACTCCCCAGCTTTCTCCATCAGCGGATGAGTACGCTGCAGGGTGACGTGCGGATGCGGTACCGCACCTGGATCGTGATGACTTGGTTCAGCAGCCTGTCAGCGGCAGTCCTGCTGGTGGTTCTGGTTGTCTATTTTCACACGTGGGTATTCCGGCCGCTTCGGACGTTGATCGAGGCATCACGCCGAGTGGCGGAAGACAACTTTGACTCTCAGATTTCCGTTTCCAGTCATGATGAAATCGGGGAGTTGGCCGGGGCGATGAATGCGATGACCGCCCGGTTTCGAGAAATTCGTGATGACCTGAACCAGGAAGTGAAACTGCGAACCAAGGAGGTGGTTCGGAGTGAGCAATTGGCCAGTGTCGGGTTCCTGGCTGCTGGAGTGGCTCATGAGATCAACAATCCCCTCGCCTCCATTGCCTGGTCGGCCGAAGCGCTCGAGTCTCGGATTGAGGAACTGGTGGGGGATGATTTGGAAGTGGAGGAGCCCGAGGACGCGGAAACAGCGGAACAAGATTGCGGCACGGTGTCCGAAGGGCGGCGGGAACGGCAGGAACTGGAAGTCTTGCGGAAGTATTTGCGGAGAATTCAGGACGAGGCATTCCGCTGCAAGGGCATCACCGAACGGCTGCTCGATTTTTCTCGCATGGGCAATGTCGAACGGGAAGAGACGGATCTCCGCGAATTGGTCGAGTCCGTGGTGGAAATCGTGCAGCATCTGGGCAAGTACCGCGACAAAGAACTGGTGGTCACCAGCAACGAAATGGTCATGGCCAAGGCCAACCCACAGGAGATGAAGCAGGTCATTTTGAACTTGCTAACAAACGCCCTGGACTGTATTGATCGGGGAGGTCGCGTGGAGGTCCAGTTGGGAAAGCGAGAGGGCCGAGCGGAGTTGCTGGTCAAGGACAATGGGTGTGGCATGACCGAGGAGGTCAAGGAACACCTTTTCGAACCGTTTTTCACTCGGCGCCGGGACGGTTCCGGCACCGGACTGGGACTCTCGATCACCTACCGAATCATTCAAGATCATGGCGGGTCCATCACGGCGGAAAGTGATGGACCGGGCTGTGGTTCCCTGTTCCGAGTTGTATTGCCGCTGGTGAGTCATGAAAAGAAGCTCGAAAGAAGATACCAAGCCGCGTAATCGCCTCAAGGTCCTCTTCGCCGACGACGAAGTCCCCTTGCAGGAGCTGATGAGTAATGAACTGCCTCGCATGGGCTATGACGTTACCGTTTGCCCGGATGGTGAGACGGCCGCCGCGGCCCTGGAACGGAACACCTACGATTGCATGATTGTCGACTTGGACATGCCGGGAATGTCCGGTATCGAGGTAATCGCCCATGCCAAGGAGGTGGCTCCCGATACCGATGCCGTTGTTCTGACCGGCAAATCGTCACTCGATTCGGCCATCGCCGCCCTCCGCCACGGAGCCTTCGACTACCTGACCAAGCCTTGTCGCCTGATTGAACTCCGGGCACTACTGGAACGGGTCGCCGAGCGTCGGGCCTTGGCCAAGAAGTATCGAGCCATCAAGCGGCAGCTGGAGCGTGTGGAGGGGGGGACGCAGCTGATTGGAGCCAGCCGGGAAATGGATCGGGTGCGGGCGCTGATTGCCAAGGTGGCTCCCACCAATTCCACCGTCCTGATTCGTGGGGAGACCGGGACCGGCAAGGAGCTAATTGCCCGCGCGGTTCATGAACAGAGCCTGAGGGCGGAAAATCCCTTCGTGGCGGTGAACTGTGGCGCACTTCCCGAAATGCTGATCGAAAGTGAACTGTTCGGGCATCGAAAAGGGGCGTTTACCGGAGCGGATGAACATCGAGTCGGGTTGTTTGAAGTCGCCGAGGGTGGGACCATTTTCCTCGACGAAATCGGGGAACTTCCCAAAGCGATGCAAGCGAAACTGCTGCGGGTATTGGAAAGTGGCGAGATTCGCCGAGTTGGGGACAACGAAGCGTTTCAGGTGGATGTGCGAGTTGTCTGTGCCACGCATCGCAACTTGCATGAAATGGTGGAGGCAGGGGACTTTCGGGAAGACCTAATGTTTCGGATCAACACGTTCGAAGTCTGGCTCCCACCACTCCGATCACGACTGGAAGACATTCCCGCCTTGGCCAATTTTCTCTTCTGCCGTTTTCGGCCGGGAGCCAAGCCGGGAGACGCGAACCTCAGTCCCGAGGCGATCGACGTACTGCTTGGTCACAATTGGCCCGGCAATGTGCGGGAACTGGCCAATGTCATTGAACATGCCACCATCCTTTGCGAAGCACCTCCCATTACTCCAGAGCACCTGCCCCGGAATTTCGGCGCCAGCAAGCTGCGGCGACAGCTCAAGGCCATTGGCCCGACGACACTCCGGGACTTGGAAATGCAAGCCATCCAAGAGGCGATCGAGCGTCATGACGGCAACAAGACCTCCGCGGCCGAGGAGCTGGGCATTGCACTCAAGACGCTCTATAACCGCCTGAACCAAACCGCTGCCCTGGAAAAGTCAGCCTGACCCCCTGGCTGTCACGCCTCCCGACTGCGACGAGTAATCCGCTGGGTGTCTTTTCAGCCCGTCTCTTTTGACGCAGTCCGCGGCTACAAAGAGCGAAGAAAATTCGCGGGATCAAGAAATGACGAACGCCCGGCCAACCTCGCCGGGCGTCGTCGTTTGTCGAATTCAGCTGGCTCGCCCTCGAGCCGATGAATCAGCTGAGTGCCAACCTACGCCAACTTAACTGAGCGGCGTGCCGTTTTCCTCGAGGACATGTCGCGGACGACCCCGATTGTCCAGGTAGGTCGCGTCGAGCGGGACACCCATGTGCCGATAGATCGTCGCCGCCAAGTCGGCCGGAGTAAAGGGGCTCTCCTTGATCTGCCCCCCATCCCGCTCGGTCGCTCCGATCACCCGGCCATGCTGCATCCCCCCACCAGCCAAGACCATCGAGGCCACCTCGGGCCAGTGATTGCGGCCATCGGTGCTCCCTTGCGTCCCGATCTGTGGCGTGCGGCCAAATTCGCCCATGGCGATCACCAGCACGTCGTCCAACAGGCCACGCTCTTCCAAGTCCTGGATCAGCGTGGTATGCAGATGATCAAATAGGGGAAGCAGTGGACCGAGCCCCTTTGTGATTCCACCGTAGGGAGGAATGTTGTCACCATGGTTGTCCCAGGTCCCCGAGGCGGGATGGTAACTCAGATCCAAAGTCACAAACGACACGCCCGACTCGACTAGTCGCCGAGCGAGCATGGCCTGCTGACACCAGAGGTGGCTGCCGTACCGGTCCCGTACCTCCTGGGGTTCTCGAGTGATATCGAATGCCTCGCGGGCCCGAGTCCCCGCGACCATGTCGACCGCCTGTTGGCCGTACTGGTCCAGTGCCTCCATGGCCCCCGATCGATCCATGACCGAGTCGAAGCGGTCGAAGCTGCGCAGTAACTCGTGCCTCTCCAGCAATCGCTGATGATCAAGCCCTCGGGGGAGGGAAAACAGATTCCCCCCGGACATCTTTCCGGTGTCTTCACCCACATTCGTGTAAATGGGCAACCGGGCGGCCTGCTCGGCAATAAACGGGTCGTACTGCTGTCCCAAATAGCCGGCAAACCCGATGTGACTCTTCCCCTTCATGAAGGCCACGTAGGGGGGGATCCCAGGTTGATTGGAACCCCGATGCTTGGCGACAATCGAGCCGATCGCTGGATAGAGTTCTCCCTCGGGATTCACTCGAGGGGCCGCGTTTCGGCTTCCGGTCTGAAACACCTTGTTCGGCTCATGATTGCTCCCCTTGGCATCGACGCTGCGAATGATGGTCAGCTTGTCCATCATCGCCGCCTGCTTCGGAAGATGCTCGCAAATGATCACCCCAGGTACCTTGGTGGAAGTCACCCCAAAAGGCCCCCGGTTCTCATAGGGTCGATTCGGTTTCGGGTCCCAGGTGTCAATGTGACTGGGGCCTCCCGCCATCCAGAGCAGAATCACGCTCTTCCGACGAGGCTTCGGTTGGCCCGTCGCCGCGATGCTCTCCTGAATCCGCAGCAAATTGGCTGTCGAGAGTCCGGCAATGCCGGCCAAGGAAGCTTTCAGCATTCCACGGCGGTCACAAACAACCATTCCCTCCCGCTCACGGCCTCGAAGCCACTGAAACGCGTGACCTTCCGAGTTGTTCGCGGCTGACTGGTTTGCGGGCGAATGGGGATGAGTAGCGGCAATGGCACGGCGCATGGCGAGACATTCTCCTGAATGGACATCGGTAATTGGCGTACGTGCGGTAGCAGCGCGAGGAACGCTTTCCCTGAACACGCAAACGCCTCGGCCGACTTGCGACGTGGCGTCGCCACCCAACCAGGCCGGCAAAGCGGTGCTCAAGTCCCAACATTATGCCCAAAAGTGTCGGCCCGTTGCACGACCGAACTCAAGACAATTTTCGCACGACCCCCACCACGGTGCCGAGCACGTCCGCCTGGCGGACGTAGATCGGGTCCATGCTGGAATTGGCCGGCTGCAGACGAATTCGATTCTTCTCCGGGAACCAGTACTTGAGCGTCGCCTCTCCCTCGGAGGTCTGCGCCACGACGATTTCGCCGGGGCGGGCCGTCGATTGACGACGCACCAGGACATAATCCCCATCGGAAATCTGGGCCTCGATCATCGAGTCGCCACTCACCCGGAGCACGAAGACATCTTTCCGAGGAAAAAACTCCTCCAGCTCAATCCGCTCGGCCTGCTCGAATGCCAATGTGGTGGGGCCCGCCGCCACAACACCGACCAAAGGCCAGCCTCGATCCTCATCTCGAGCTTCCGCCGTCAACTCAATCGCTCGAGATTTCCCCGGACTGCGGTGAATCAGCCCCTTTTTCTCCAGGGCCTTCAGATGACACATCACTCCGTTGGGCGAACGGATGTCGAAGTGTTCGCCAATCTCACGAACCGTGGGGCCATAACCCCGGTGCACAATCTTGTCCCGAATGAACTCGTAGACAATCAGTTGCCGCTCGGTCAGCTGCGTCATGACACTCATGCGAACTTTCTCCCCTTGCCAGTCGCCTACCCCAGACGCTCCCATCCCTCTCCCAAACAGGTCGGGAGAAGGGGGGCGGTGGGGGTGTTGGAATCTCACGAGCTAATAATATACGCACGTACAGACCAAGGCGAGCCCCCGTGGGAAGATTTTTCGGAAGTCTCGATTCGAGCCGTGCCATCACATCAGATCGGGATGCCGTTCCAGCGGACGAAGGCTTCCATCGCCAAGTACTCGGGCAATCCAATCTGGTTAAAGCGATCGGCGGTACCCTTGTTGCGGTCTTCGGCCCGTTGCCAGAACTCACGCGGATCGTTTCCGGGAAACAGTGCTTCATCCTTTTGACTCTCGTGCATGAAGATCGCTTGACGCTTCAGCTCAATGTCGCTCGGACTAAGCGGGACGGCAATTTCCAATTCATGGAGATCGTACTCCTGCCAAGCCCCGCGGTAGAGCAACACTTCGGGCTGAGGACTCCCGGATTCCCGAAGCTTTTCCAAGGCCAAGAAGATGGCTTCGGCACAGACGCGATGAGTCCCATGGGGGTCGGAAAGATCGCCCGCCACGTAAATCTGACTCGGCTGCACTTGCTGCAAAAGTTTCAGAATGATCTCCACGTCTTCCTCGCCAACCGGTTTCTTGGCAATCGTCCCGGTTTGATAAAACGGGAGGTCCAGGAAGTGGAGATGTTCTTCTCGGCAACCGATGGCCATGGCGGCCGCCTTGGCCTCCCCCCAGCGGATCAGCCCCTTGATCCGCTGCACCTCCAAGACATCCGGTTCTCCTGGTTGCTTCCGGGAGAGCCAGTCATCGACCTTCCGTGAGACCGCCTTGGATTTCTCCTGGTCAATCTCAAACAGCCGATTGTACTCGGTCACCAAGTCGGCAACTCGCCGAGCATCATGGTCGAACACGGCAATGTTACCGCTGGTCATGT
>JBJHCD010000344.1:0-6409 GCA_050485845.1 Pirellulaceae bacterium
GATATGCCCCACTCGGCGAACAATACGGATTCCATACAAACTTCCCAGCACGAAGCCGACGGAATAAAACGCCAGGACCATTCCCGCGACACCAGCTCGAATCCCCTCCAGTTGAAGTCGGACCGCCAGCAGGGTCCCCAGCATTCCGGTGCCGACGACCAACAAAGCCAAGCTCAGGAACAGTGCGAAGATCGGCGTGATTTCTCGGATCAACATAATTAAGCAGTATACCGGATTGACAAGTCCTCGGAAGGAGGGACAGGAAGTTGCCACGGGAGCATGCAGTTCAAGTCAACTCGGGCGATAACCCCAGCAAGGCTTGCGTCCGTTCCTCCTCATTAGGCTCTTATCACAAGAACAACGAAGTGGGGGCTTACCCGACGGATATCGACGACATTCCCCACATGTTGGCGGCGGCTCGTGAATCGCTGGGGTAATGATTTCGCCTCAAGCACACGGTCACTTCACATGGATCATTCGCCTTCAACTTACGCAACCACCGCTTATCTTTGTGGCACAGCGGTTCAAAGCGAAAACGAAAGCGAGAAAAACACAAGTGATTTGACACTGTCCTTTTCCGCACAGATTCGCGTTGAAGTGGCCTAGCATGTCTTATTGGCGCGCCAAATGCTTTCGGTGCGAGGCGGGAACGGACTCCATACGACGTACTGGTTGGCGAAGTTGGTTGAGCAGGAGGCTCCCACTTCCCGGATGCTCGACCATCGGCATCCCCATGGCCTCCCCGAAGGCAGTACATCGGCAAGGCAGGCGAAGGCGAATGTTGCGTATTGCCCCCCTGTATGGAAAATTTTGTTGACAGTCAACCTGGAGTCCATTAAGCTCTGTCCCGTACTTCACGTGAGACTAACTCCCGTTACACGGCATTTAAGGCGGGGCATGCCCACTTTGCCTAGTACAACTCATCCGCAAGCTCACTTCCTCCCAAAGATAACTTCCGGCTACCACTCTGCGTCGCTACGGGGCAGTGTCGGCCGGAAGTGTTCCTCACCTCCCTAGAGCGAATTCTTCTTAAAATCTCGGTCTTTCTTGTTTTCTAGTCCCTGTTCCTCACTATTGTCGTCCTGAAAGGTTTAGGTGCGAAAAGCATGCCACGAACTCATCGGAATCGAAGCCGCGGCTTCACCCTGGTCGAACTACTTGTCGTGATTGCCATCATCGGGGTCCTCGTCGGACTCCTGCTGCCCGCCGTGCAAGCCGCCCGCGAGGCCGCTCGCCGGATGAGCTGCAGCAACAATCTGAAGCAACTCGGTCTGGCGCTTCACAACTACGAAAGCACCTACAAGCGATTCCCGGCGGGACGCTTGAGCCTGGGTACGCTGCTGAACTGGACTCCGGCCACCTACGTGCAGGATCCACAAGTTCGCAACATGCACGGGCTGGTCTCCATCCTGCCGTTCATCGAGCAGCAGAACATGTATGACCAATTCAACCTGAATGGCGCGTTCGGCAACTACGTTCAGGTCAGCAACTCGCCCATCGCCCAGCCCGATGCGATCGCCAGTGGCAACGGGGCCCTTTCGTCAATTGTGATGGAGTCGTTCCGTTGTCCTTCGGACGGCGGAATTCCGGAAATTCTCCCCTCCGGTCACTACAGCCCCGACTTGGGAGCAGGAGGCATTCTCGCTCAGAAGACGAACTACGACTTCATCATGCCCCACACGACACTGGGCTACTACAACTTCCACAATCGTAGCTCAACCAATACCCGCTACGTATTCGGCGAGAACAGTTTCACTCGGATTGCGAGTATCACCGACGGCACCAGCAACACGCTGGCCATGGGCGAGATGACTCTGGAACTGTTCAACGGCGTCACGTCGGCTTGGTCCTATG
Organism: Pirellulaceae bacterium; assembly: GCA_050485845.1. Classification (GTDB taxonomy): domain Bacteria; phylum Planctomycetota; class Planctomycetia; order Pirellulales; family Pirellulaceae; genus JBJHCD01. The sequence continues at coordinate 1,855 of JBJHCD010000344.1, forward strand.
CCGGATGGGTTTCGGTCGGGATCGACCCGGTTGGAGCCTGGAACCTGACCTTCCCTGGCCAGGGCCTCAACATCTGGAATTACAACAACAGCACGAGTGCCTTGAACAACACGCGTGGTCGTCGAGCCAGTTGGTACAACGCGGCCAGCCTTCACCCGGGTGGCGTTCAGTTTGTCTTGGCTGACGGAGCGGTCCGGTTCATTTCCGAAACGATCGACATTCCCAGCTTGACCAACCTCAGCCGCATGGCGGATGGCCAAGTGATCCTGTATCAGTTCGACTGATCCTGGGAGATCGGCTGCCGCGGGTACTCTGTTCCCACGGAGAATTTCTCGGCGGCCCCTTCCAGTTTGCCGGCCTTTGCCGGACGTTGTAGCGACTGACAATGCAAGGGGCATCTTCGGATGCCCCTCTTTTCTTGGCCGGGACCTGCACCACCTTTCCCAGCGTCAGAGCCTCCCGGACAGGACGTCGGCCGAAACATCAAAACAAAGCGACAGTCCGGCCAACTTCCTGGTGATGGCCGGTCGGCGAAAGCATCATCCACGATATCGGATCGCAGGCAATCCGCCTCGACGATATCACCTAAGACATCACCTACGACTCAGCCCAACAGGCGGTAGAAATGTTGTTCCGATTTGGTTTACCGGTCTCCGGTTTTTCTAGGGTTTTTTGAGGAAGCTTCACGTGAAGAATTGTGTAATCTCGATCATCGTACTGGGGTGCCTCGCGCTGACCGGATGTGGCGGCGACGGCCTGAAGCGGGTCAACATTGAGGGGACGGTCACGGCGGAAAATGGTCCCGTGGCCAACGCCGTCGTGCAACTGATTCCCATCGAGGGAACGACGGGTGATGGGGCACTCGGTCAAGCCGATTCCTCCGGCAAGTTCACGGTCATCAGTTCTCGCAGGCAGGACGCGGGAGTTCCAGCGGGGAAGTACCGAGTTCGCGTCAGTCAGATGATTGACGGTGATGGAACGGTTCTTCCCGGTGACGCGACTCAGGCGGAGTACCCTTTCTCCAAGGAAGGAGTTCCGCCCCCCTATTCCACCATGGAATCTCCCTTGGAAGTAACGATCTCGGAATCCGGTGGGAACGTGGTCGTTGAAATTCCCGCGAAAACACTAGGAAACTAGTCCCGATTGTGTACCGCACTCCATCCTCCGCGATGGCAAGCGGCGGTATGAGATGACAAGCGGCGGCATTGTCGCCCAAATTGAACAGTGACGAGTATCATGAAATTCATTCACGTTGTGACCTTGACCACCTTCAGTTTATTCTCCCTGACCATGATGGGATGTAGCGGGGGGGCGGCGACTCCGGAAGCACCCACCAAAGCCACCATTTCCGGTCCCCCCGTCCACGGCGAAATTGAGCTATCCGAACCGAAAGCTGTCTTTGAGGAACCGGACATCATCCAAGTGGAGATTCCGTACCGCTTCACCAAAGGGGGCCCGACGAATCATTACAGCGTCGAGGTCAGCTTTCCCGGAACGGATAATTTTGGTGTCAAACACATGTCAGGATGGGAGCTCCAAGAATCCGGGGTGATCCGCGACGGGTTCGTCATGCAGTCTCTTCCGGTGAGCGAAATCGAGGTCCGTGTCACCGAGGCCCTGTTACCCCAGGACGGTTACACTCCCGTCTCGAACGTGGTGACGAGCCAAGTCGACATGACGGGCTATACCGCCGAAGAGAATGGGGAATAGTAGCAGTCGATTCCGGACAAGAATCGCGGGGCACGCAAGCTATCCGAGAAGCTGCGGAATAGCGGCGTGCCCCATTTCTTCTCTTCGATCCGTCTCGACTAAAGCGCGGCCAAGTAGCCGATCATGACGAGGCCGAGAAGCCCCAAGGCAACGGCGGCCCCTATTCCCATGATCAATCTCATCTTTCCGATGGATCGGAGGTGGGGCTGAGTTCTAATGAATCGCCAATGCTCCAGCCCGGCAAGAACCAGAGCGACGGTTCCCAGCAGAATCAGGCCCCCACCGATCCAGAAGGAAAGCCCCTTGTGCGGGGCCGCTGCAGCAGCATCGCGCATTTCCAACAATTGTTGAAAAAAGTGTCCCGAGCGGGCGACGACAAAACCAAATCCCATCATCGCCAAGCCGGTCCGAATCCAGGCCAGCAGCGTCCGTTCGGCCGCCAAGTGAACCCTCGGGTCTTCTAAACAATCGCCGGCGGATTCTTCGCCGCCGACACCCAGTCGCGTCTTCTCGTCGGGAGACTTGGAAGTGTTCATTCGTGCCGAGCGTCACATGGAAGCGGAAACCATCTAGAAAAACGACCTGGACAGTACCAGTCAGCCTGCGGGCTGTTGTCGATTTATAGCAAAAATGACAGCTCGCACGCGTCCTTGGCCGGCACATTGCCGACCGGCTCATCGCCGTCCAGCGCATCGCCGTCGCCCCTGGGCTAGGGGGCGGGCCCCCCTTCGGCTACGATGGACCCCAGCTTGAAGCCCCCCTATTCGGCAGTAGGCGCTTTACAGTAATTTCCTCACGTCGTGGTCTTCACGATGCATTTTCCGCCGTGTCCCGAGCCCCACGGATCCCGGCAATAGGCGAACACTTCAACAGCGGTTCCAGACACCCATGACTCGTTCAGTGGCCCATGAAGGCGATTCCTATTTCGCGGCACTACGAAATGAGATGCAGACGCTTTGGGATCGAGCGGAAGCGATCTGGGACCAATACCAAAATGAACGCAACTTTCATGGCTTTGTCGCGGCCGACTACGGCCTCGTCTTCGATGCCCTCTGCGAATTGAGGGGACGAGCCATCACGTTCCTGGAGTGGGGGTCAGGTCTGGGGGTCGTGACGATCATGGCCAGCCGCCTCGGCTTCGAAGCGTATGGGATCGAATGCGAAGTCGGGCTGGTCGACTGGTCGCGACAACTGGCGATCGAATTCGGTTCGGACGCGGTGTTTGCCGAGGGAAGTTTCATCCCAAGGCAATATTGTTGGACGGGCCGCTTGAGCACGGAACTGGAGCGGACTGACGTCGCGGCACCCGCCGCCTACGACGACCTCGACATGGAACTGCGTGATTTCGATCTGGTGTATGCCTATCCTTGGCCGGGTGAGCAGCGACTTTATCGAGACATCCTCCGACAATTCGGCGCCCCCCACGCTCGACTCCTCTGCTACGACGTCCAAGAGGGCATGTCGCTGCATCGCAACCGGCGAAGACGATAACCTCGGCCAACCAAAACCTCGGCCAACCAAAACATCGGCCAACCAAAACATCGGCCAACCAAAACATCGGCCAACCAAGTAAGGATTCGTCAAGAGGACGATCACCAAGAAACTCGCTCGCCAAGAAACGCCCGTGGGATCACCGCATTACGGATGCGGCGATCCCAACCGGATCAAGCGTCGGCGTGGGCCACGCGGACGCACAAGATTTCGCGAGGTAGCCCCCTACCCTTTCCAATTGGCCAACTCCTGTTCGGCTTGCTCCTTGGCGTAGCCGTACTTCTCCTGGAGCAGGCCGACCAACTGGTCGCGATCTCCCTTCACCTGCTCCAGATCATCATCGGTCAGCTTGCCCCATTGAGCGCGAATCTTACCTTGATACTGTTTCCAGTTCCCGGCAATTTGGTCCCAATTCATTCTGTTACTCCTTGAAGTTCATTCTTTCGAATGACTTTCTGATTCTTCTGCTCTTTCGATCGCTGGCCGACCTGGAGGCCGGCACGGTTGGCGTGACTCGGATTAATGGCTCGCCTGCGAGCCGATGGGATTTAATCGTCCGAGTTGCCCTCGAGGTCGATCTCAATATCACTCGCCTCCTCCACGCGGTCGATCTGCAAGCTGCCTCCCGGCGTCTCCACTTCCAGAATCCGCTCCCGTTCTTCACAGCCCGTGAATGCCAATGTGACAACGGACAGCAAACAGGCACTTCCAATCAACGTGATCACTCGACGCATTTTCATCTCCGTCTCCTCCATAGACTTGTCATGACACTTGTCTTGAACTCTGTCTTGAAACTAGTCGCACAAAACATGACTCTTGCACTTTCGCTTCTGGTCCCAGTGACGGCGAGCAAGCGTCGGTGAGACCTCGCAGTCGCTGGCTGCCGTCATCAGGACGATCGAGGGGAAAGCAATCAACGTGCCAACAACAGGGCGCGATCCCTATCCAAGGCGGCTGACCGCCGGGATCCTTGCGGCATGGCCCCCTTCGGTCCGCCACTCGACAGTCTCCGTTTTTCCAGCGATTTCCAGCGATTTTCCGCAATCTCTCCCGTTTCAGACTCGGCAACCACCGACCGGCAGAAAGACTTGAAAACTTCAGTCTTTTCCGTCTTTTCCCCGAACTCGGATCGGATCCCGCCGGGAATGGCAAGTCCGCAGGGAACGCCATGCGGTTTCCGATTGACCAGCTTGCTTGTCAAGCGAACAAGGCTCCGGGCGATTCAGTTGCAATTGGTGAATCGTGGCGAGTAAAATCGGGGGTTATGTTGCGATTCCATGACACTCATCGACTTCCTTCGGGAATCTTGACTCGCCGAGACTGGCTCGGCCTGGGGACTCTCTCGAGCCTCGGC
>JBJHCD010000345.1:0-6403 GCA_050485845.1 Pirellulaceae bacterium
AGACAGGTCCCAATGTGGCCCATGGGGTGGATTTCGCGGCCGATCCGGTGAAGTGCCGCGAAGTGGTGGAGCGAGTCGTCCGGTCCAGTTCGCGTCCGATCCTGGCCAAGTTGACGCCGAACGTGACTCGGATTGTCGAGATCGCTCAGGCTGCCGCCGACGGTGGGGCGGATGGAGTTACCCTGATCAACACGGTTCTGGGGATGGCGGTCGATTGGCGAAACCGTCGCCCACTGTTGGGTAATGTCTTGGGGGGACTGAGCGGTCCGGCGATCAAGCCGATTGCCTTGCGGTGCGTTCATCAAGTCGCTCGGAACGTGGCAATCCCGATCATCGGAGTTGGTGGAATTTCCAACTTGGATGATGTGATGGAGTTTCTGGTGACCGGAGCCACGGCGGTTCAGATCGGCACGGCGAACTACTTCGACCCGACCCTCTCCACTCGGCTGCTGGACGAACTTCCTGCAGCGATTCAATGTCTCGGGGCCTCGCGGGTACTCGACATCGTCGGCACGCTGGAAGGCGTACCGAGCAAAATTCTCCCGGCAGAGACTCCCGCCGATGTCTCCTCCGAAGTCTCCTCGGAAACCCGCCCCCTAGCGTGACGAACCTTACCTGGTGCATGATGTGCGGAAGGACGGTTCGGCTTCCATGGTCCAATGCCCTTGTGGCGTTTTCGTGCCTGACGTAGAGAATGACATGCGAGTACTTTCTGGAATTCAGCCCACGGGCCGATTTCACTGGGGCAACTATTTCGGTGCCATCCGGCAGTACATCGAGTTACAGGAGGAGCATGAAGCCTATTACTTCATCGCCAACCTCCATGCCTTGACGACGGTGCGGGATGCCGAGTTGCTGCGTCAAAACTCACTGGACGCCGCTCTGGACCTCTTGGCGCTCGGGCTGAATCCGGACCGAGCGGCTCTGTTTCTACAGTCCGACATACCAGAGATCTCTGAACTCTGTTGGCTATTGATGACCGGCGCTCCGATGGGGTTGCTGGAACGGTGTCATGCCTTCAAGGAGAAGAAGGAGCGGGGGCTGACAGCCGACGCGGGGCTCTTTACCTACCCGGTTCTGATGTCGGCCGACATCCTGGCCTATGACGCGGAGGTCGTGCCGGTTGGAGAGGATCAAGCGCAGCATATCGAGGTTTGCCGTGATCTGGCTCGCAGTTTCAACCATCATTTCGGCGACGTCTTCGTGATGCCTCGAGCGCAGATCATGGCTCGAGCGGCCAAGGTACCTGGGACCGATGGCGAGAAGATGTCGAAGAGTTATCAGAATACGATTGAGATCTTCGAGCAGCCCAAGCCGTTGCGGAAGAAGATCATGCGCATTCAAACGGACTCGCGTCCCATGGAGGAGCCGAAGGAACCGGAGGGAGACCATCTCTATCAACTCTACTCCCTCTTTGTCGGCGAAAAGGAGCAACAGGAAATGGCGGCCCTGTATCGCCGAGGTGGGTTCGGATATGGTGAAGTGAAGTCGGCGTTGGCTGAAGTGGCGACCACCTACTTCGCGGAGGCGCGGGAGCGGCGAGCCGCCTTGGAAGGGAATCTCGGTCGAGTGCGGGAAATTCTGGCCGCCGGCGCCGAGAAAGCTCGACGCCAGGCAAGCCGGGTGCTTGAGCGTGCCCAGCAAGCGGTCGGCTTGCAGCTCAGGTGAACTACGAAGCATCGGCTCGCGGGCGAGCCCAGTCGTGAATTCGGACGATGCCATGCGTATCCAGGGAATTGGCACGGAGATTGTCGAGTGTCTGCGGATCGCGCAGATGATCGAGCGATATGGGGAACAGTTTATTGAAGGCATTCTGACCTCCGAGGAAATCCAGTTCTGCGCTTCTCGCAAACATTCCACTCAGCAGTACGCCGCTCATTGGGCCACCAAAAAAGCGGTACTGAAGGCACTCGATACCGCCTGGACTCGGGACTTCCACTGGCGAGACATTGTCATTCGAGTGGAAGGGGGAGCTGAACCTCGAGTGAAGTTGTTGGGCGAGTTATCCGAGTTGGCAAATCGCCGTGGAGTCACTCGCTTGTTGGCCACCTATGCTCATTGCCGAACTCATGCCACCGCCTACGTTCTGGCCATCCAGGAACCATCTCCGGGTGGCCGGCGGGACGTCCCCTGAGCGCGATTCTCGTTCGGCTCTCTTTTTTCTGCCCGGAGTCGGCCCCGGCCGATCATCGAAGCGCGGAGGCTGGACAAAGACTTTCCGACCTTGCGACGTTCCGACGTTCCGGGAGGGAGGTGAGGATTCTTGACAGGGAATGGGGAACCCGATAGGAAAGGGAGGGTTTTCGGTTCCGTGTGGGCAGCATGCTCGCAGGTCTCGTGCCCAGGTCCCCGTTTACCCCTTGGCTCGTCCGCCGTCGTTGCCCGTTCGGCTCGCCAGAAAGGCTCATTCCCGCGATGAGGTTCACGTTGAAATACCAGTATTTGTTCCTAGCTGTGGTCTCCCTCGGCGTTTCCGGTTTCGGCCCACTGTTCGCGGAGGAAGGGGACTCGAGCCTGTTCGAGGTCCGGTTGCCCCGCCTGCTTTCCGAAGGGGAGGCTTTTGCCCAGCGACCCGTTGCCATTTCGGAATTCTCGTTTCCGCGGGAATGGCGGGATTGGACGGGATTCTTTCAGCGGGTCCGACCCGCTTCATCCTTTGATGGAGAGACTTTTTTCGTGACCGAGCTGAACGACAACCCATTTTTCGCTCCCAGCCCCCTCCCCTTGCAGGCTCCTGACTTCTCCGTGATCCGCGAGGAGCATTACCTGCCGGCGTTTGAGTATGGGATACAGCAGCAATTGGAGGAAGTGCGGGCCATTGTCGAGCAGCAGGAGGCCCCCACGTTTGAGAATACCTTGGTGGCGCTGGAGCGATCGGGCGATGTGCTGCGGCGAGTTCAGCGAGTCTTCTTTAACTTGACTTCCTCCACCACGAACGAAACGCTGCAGAAACTGCAGGCCGAGATATCGCCTCGGCTGGCCGCTCACTCGGACAACATTTTGCTCGATCCGAAGCTGTTCCAGCGAGTTCAACAATTGGTGGATCGGCGCGAGGAATTGGAGCTGAATGAAGAGCAATCGCGACTGCTCAGCGAGCAGTACGACGATTTTGTCCGGGCCGGTGCTCGGCTGGGAGATGAAGCCAAGACGCGGATCCGAGCGATCAACGAGGAGCTTTCGAGTCTGACAACTACATTTCAAGAGAATTTGCTGGCCATCACGCGCGAGCGTGCCGTGCTGGTGGATGACAAGGAGCAACTGGCCGGTCTCAGTTCGGGCCAGATTTCCGCCGCCGCGGAAGCGGCCTCGGAGCGGGGCGAGTCGGGCAAGTACTTGCTGGCCATTACCAACACCACGCGGCAACCGGTCCTGGTTTCGCTGAAAGACCGTGAGCTACGTCAGCGAGTTTGGGAGGCATCGGCCTACCGGGCATTGGGGCGTGACGGTGGGATTGACAATCGGCCACTCGTCCTGAAGATCGCTCGGCTGCGTGCTGAAAAAGCGGCCTTGCTGGGACAACCGAACTGGGCCGCTCATGCCCTGGACAACCAGATGGCCAAGACGCCGGAGGCCGCCCTGACCATGCTGACCGACTTGGTGCCGGCCGTGGTGGCTCGAGCGAAACAGGAAGCCGCGGATATCGAACGGCTGATGCGGGCCGACCTCGGCGAGGACGCGGACGTGCAGCTGATGCCTTGGGACTGGGAATACTACGCCGAGAAGGTGCGGCAAGAGAAGTACGATTTGGACGAGGACGAGGTTCGACCCTACTTCGAATTGGAAAGCGTTCTGCGGGAGGGGGTCTTCTACGCCATGAAGCAGCAGTTCGGGATAACCTTCGAGGAGCGAGACGACATTCCCGTCTATCATCCCGATGTACGAGTTTTCGACGTGCTGGACCACGATGGCTCGCAAATCGGCCTCTTCTACGCGGACTATTATGCTCGCGACTCCAAGCGGGGCGGGGCCTGGATGAGTTCCTTCGTGAGCCAGTCCAAGTTGCTCGACGACCAGCCGGTGATCATCAACGTGCTCAACATACCCAAGCCGGCGGCTGGCGAACCGACACTGTTGACGTTCAGCGAAGTGACCACGCTGTTCCATGAAATGGGGCACGGAGTGCATGGGCTCTTCTCGCAGGTCACCTACCCATCGCTGGCCGGCACGTCGGTCCCTCGCGACTTCGTCGAATTTCCGTCGACCTATCAGGAGGACTGGGCGATCGATCCCGTGGTGCTCGGCAACTATGCCAAGCATTACGAGACCAAGGAGTCGCTCCCCCCTGCTCTGCTCGAGCGGCTGATTGAAGCGAATCAGTTCAACCAGGGATTCGACACACTCGAGTACATTTCGGCGGCGATCCTGGATCTGGAGTGGCACTCCCTCACGAGCGACTCCATTCCGGAAGATGTGGAGCAGTTCGAGCAGGCGACGCTGGCGAAGTTCGGTGTCGATTTCGCTCCCGTTCCACCTCGCTACAAGACCGCTTACTTCGCTCACGTTTGGCCGGGAGGTTATGCCGCCAGCTACTATGCTTATTTGTGGAGCGAGGTGCTGGCGGCCGATGCCTTCGCCTTTGTCGGATCCCAGGGTGGATTGACATTGGAGAATGGCCAGCGATACCGTGACTTGATCTTGTCTCGCGGGGGGAGCCGCGAGCCGATGTCGATGTATGTCGAGTTCCGGGGAAGTGAGCCGACGGTCGACGCCCTGGTGCGGCGGCGGGGTTTGGCTGGAGACAACGCGGAGTGACAGGTACTTGTAACCGAGTGTTCCCGGTGGAGGGGCGACCCAGGAAGCCTCGCCATGAATGGGGGACGTTTGATATGTCCCCGAGTGACTCTCGGATTAGCTCTCGGACGAGCTCTCCGATAAACTCTCGGATCTTGCCCCCGAGGCCTCATGAGTGACCCGGAGACGGATCCGCCGACCGGCCGATGGGAGCGGTCCGAGTGGGTGAATCGGCTGTACGATGGTCTGGCGGGCGACGACGATGGTCGTGTCTGCGAGGCGATTCCGGAGGAGGCGTGCCGCGAGGCTCCGGGGAATTTCCTCAAGACACTCGTCTCCAACACGTTGACCAGTGTCGGGGATCGGTTGGCCAGTGCCAAGACAACGCTCCCCTGGCTACTTGCCGAACTAGCCGCTCCCGCCTGGTGCCTCGGTCTCCTGGTTCCCATTCGTGAGTCGGGGTCGATGCTGCCGCAGATGTTGATCGGCAGTGTTGTGCGGGGACGCCCCATTCGCAAATGGGTCTGGGTACTCGGCAGTCTCCTGCAGGGCGTGTCGCTGATGGCCATGGGGGGCGTGGCCATGGCGACTGCTGGATTCGGAGGTGGGGGACTTCGTGTTGGAGGATTGGACGTTGAGGGATTGGGGGCTGGCCTGGCGATTCTGTTTCTGCTGGCCTTTTTCAGTCTGGCTCGCGGTGCCTGCTCGATCGCCTATAAGGACGTTTTGGGCAAGACGATTCCCAAGACACGTCGCGGGAGGTTGGCGGGCTGGATCGGGTCGGTATCGGGGTTGGGAGCCCTGCTGGTGGGAACCGGCATGGCCACGTTGGGCCGATTCGATTCGATCTACACCTACGTGATCTTGCTCGGCGGAGCTGGAATCTTGTGGGGGATGGCCGCCGCGATCTATGCGTCGATCCTCGAGCTGCCTGGAGCGACCGATGGGGGACGAAACGGCTGGAAGGAAGGTTGGGGGCGGCTCGCTTTGCTGCGGGACGACCTCCCGTTTCGCCGCTTTGTGATGGGGCGGGCCTTGGCCCTTGGTTCCGCCCTGGCCGCGCCGCTCTATGTGGCCTTGGCTCGCGAGGAGCTTGGCGATGCCTCATCCTATCTCGGAATTTTCATCGCCGTGGAAGGGCTGGCGGGACTGATCAGCGCTCCGATCTGGGGGCGCTTCGCCGACCGATCCAGCCGATTGGTTTTTGCCTCGGCCAGCGGCCTGGCGGGATTCCTTTCCATCTTGGTGGCGGCATGGTCGTTCCTCCCGTTGGATTCTTCCGCCGCCATGTTGTTCTATCCGCTTGCTTTCTTCGGGTTGGGGATGGCTCATTCCGGAGTTCGACTCGGCAGAAAAACCTACTTGGTTGATTTGGCCGAAGGGGATCGGCGGACGGACTATACGGCGGTCAGTAACACGGTCATCGGAGCCCTCTTGCTGCTATCTGGGCTGATCGGGGCGGTAGCCGCCTACTTCTCCGTCCCCGGCGCGATTCTCCTACTGGCGATTTCCGGACTGCTCGGGGCCTGGATTAGTTGGGGGTGGAAGGAGGTTTCGGGCTCGAGTTCCGACGGTTGACGGTTTGAAGTCGAGGAATCAGGCCACCCGTCTGCCGGCGGTATTCGAGATAGTCTTCGCCGAATCGGTCGATGAGGAACCGCTCCTCCAGTGG
>JBJHCD010000346.1:0-6400 GCA_050485845.1 Pirellulaceae bacterium
GTCCCCTCAAGCTCCAGGAGTGGGCTCCGGGGACTCCTTCCCCAGCAGACGCTCCAGGGTGTTGGCTACTATAAGCCCGCCGCGCTAGCCAGGGCGCCCTGGGTACACGCCCCACCATCCACCGCCCCGCGAGAAACCGTTCCGCCAACCCGATCGACGCCGGGAGGAAACGTTCATTTGGACGTGGTTCGATTCGAAATCACGGGGCACGCATTGAGCGTGATAGGGACCAGCGCCGAGGACGTGGGAACATTGGTACGCTGGGCACCCCTGGCCGGCGCCGCGGGCCACCGTCTGGGAAGAATGCACTTTCAGTGCTAAGATCGGTGGCGGGACGGATGGCCGTGGGCGAAATGGAACCGGCAAGCCCCCGATTCCCAGGACCCCGATTCCCAGGACAGGAATGCGAACAGGAAAGAAGAGAGAGCAGGAAACATGGCGAAAAAGTCGATTGCCGAGGTGGATGTCGCGGGCAAGACCGTTTTGGCTCGAGTTGATTTCAATGTCCCCCTGAATGACGCGGGCGAAATCACCGATGATCGCCGGATACAGGCGGCCCTTCCCACCATCCGCTCGGTTCTGGACCGGCAAGGGAAGCTGATTTTGATGAGCCACCTGGGGCGTCCCAAGGGGGATGGATCGCCGGGAGATGCCAAGTTCTCGCTGAAACTCGTTGCGGATCGACTGGGTGAATTGCTGGGGCAAGCGGTCATTTTTTCCACCGAATCCAATCCGGCGGACGTCGTCGGCCCAGAAACAGAGCGACGCGTCTCCGAACTCCAACCGGGTCAAGTTCTTCTCTTGGAAAACCTTCGCCTGAATCCAGGGGAGAAAAAGGGAGACGCGGACTTCGGACGGAAACTGGCATCGCTGGCCGACATCTATTGCAACGAGGCTTTTGGAACTTGCCATCGGATCGATGCATCGATGGTCCGAGTTCCGGAGGCAATGGAAGGCCAGCCCAAGGTGGTCGGCTTCCTGGTTGCCAAGGAGATTCAGTACCTCCGTGACGCCATTGCCAGTCCGGAACGACCTTTCGTGGCCATCCTGGGAGGGGCGAAGGTTTCCGAAAAGATCAATGTCATCAAGAATTTGCTGGGGATTTGCGACCAGGTTCTGATCGGCGGAGCCATGGCCTACACGTTCGCGCTGGCGAAGGGGGGCCAGGTGGGCAAGAGCCTTGTGGAGCTGGACCGAGTTGACTTGGCCAAGGAGTTGATCGAACTGGGGGGCGACAAGCTACGGCTGCCGGTTGACTGTCACTGTGGCGACGATTTCCGAGCGGACTGCGTGAAAAAGGTGGTCCCGGCGGGAGAAATTCCGGCCGATTTCGAGGGGCTCGACATCGGCCCCGAGACGGCTCGGCAATTTGCCGAAATTCTCCGCGGAGCCAAGACGGTGGTCTGGAACGGTCCCATGGGCGTCTTCGAAATGCCTCCGTTCGATGCGGGAACTAAGGCGGTGGCCGAGGCCATTGCTCAAAGTTCGGCCGTCAGCATCATTGGCGGCGGCGATAGCGCGGCCGCCATCAAACAGCTTTCCTACACCGACCGGGTCACTCACGTCAGTACGGGAGGCGGTGCCAGCCTCTCGATGCTGGAAGGAGCCCGCTTCGCCAGCGTTGATCTGCTGGACGACGCCTAGCCACGGGCAGAGGGTTTGCGCTCTTTGGCTGGACAGCGCCCGGTTGAGCAATGCCTTTAACTGTAAGTCGTTTGGCGTCAGTGGTTTATTCGCCTTGACGCCAACGTGAAAAAAATGGGTGGGCGAATTGGATTGCCGACTCAAGAGAGTCGGCGGACTCTCCGTTCGGGAGAACGGATCTCCGTAGCTTGACTCTCTCCGAGTCAAGAGTGCAAGGACTCTCCCGAGTCCGTCGCATTCCCCTTCCCCAAAGTGCTTACGGGAAGGGACGCGGGAGTTATCTCGCCGACTCGAGAGAGTCGGCGGACTCTCCGTTCAGGAGAACGGATCTCCGTGGCTTGATCCGCAGTCGCCGAATTCCGAACCGCGGCGAGAATTGGCTTACTTCGGCGCGGCCTTGAGAATCCGCAGTCCCAATTCAGTCAGCTGCTTCGGGTCCACCGAACCCGGCGCTTCGGTCATCAGATCGGAAGCTCGCTGAGTCTTCGGAAACGCGATACAGTCGCGAATGCTTTCCAACCCCGCGAACAACATCACAAACCGATCGATCCCCAGGGCGATGCCGCCATGTGGCGGGGCGCCGTAACGCAGGGCGTCGAGGAGAAATCCAAAACGTTCCCGAGCCATCTCGGCGTCGATGCCCAACAGGTCGAACACCTGCTGCTGAATCACGGGGTCATGAAGTCGAATCGTCCCACCTCCCGCTTCCGAACCATTGAGAACCAAGTCGTACGCCTGCGCTCGACAGGCACCAGGATCGGTCGCCAATAGCGAGAGATCTTGAGGCCGAGGAGCCGTAAACGGGTGGTGCATCGCGACCCAGCGGTCTTCTTCCTCGTCTCGAGCGAACATGGGAAACTCGACGATCCATGAGAAGTGCATTGCCTTCGGGTCGTACAGCTTCAGCTCGGCTCCCAATCGCTTCCGCAGGCCGTTCAGCGTCTTGCACGTCACTTCCCACTGATCGGCGCTGATCAGCAACAAGTCACCCGGTTCGGCTTCCAGACGCTCGGAAATCCGGCCCAATAGCTCCTCGGTAAAGTTCTTGGCGATCGGCGACCACAACTTGCCGTCCGGTTCCACTCGGAACCAAGCCAGTCCCTTGGCGCCGAAGTCCTGCTGAACATACTCCGTGAGTCCATCGATATCCTTGCGAGAATACCGCGACGCGGCCCCCGGTGCTCGGATCGCTCGCACATGTCCGCCCGAATCCGCGACCGCTCGGAAAACTCGGAATTCACATTCTCCCGCGAGATCGGTCAGATCGACGATCTCCATTCCGAACCGCAAATCGGGGGCGTCATGGCCGAAGCGGCGCATCGCTTCATCGTAGGTCATCCGAGGAAGCGGAAGCGTGATTTCGGTTCCGAAGATTTCGCGAGCCAATCGGGCCACCAGTCCATCGATCATTCCCATCACGTCGTCCGCGTCGACGAAGGACATTTCCATGTCCAGCTGAGTGAATTCGGGTTGTCGATCCGCTCGGAGGTCTTCGTCGCGAAAACAGCGAGCCACTTGGACATACCGGTCAAAGCCGGCCACCATCAGGATCTGTTTGTACAGCTGGGGAGACTGAGGCAGCGCGTAGAACGAGCCTTGCGAAATGCGGCTCGGCACGAGGTAGTCTCGAGCCCCCTCGGGCGTGCTGCGGCCCAGAATCGGCGTTTCGACGTCGATGAAGTGATTCTCATCAAAGTAATCCCGCATCGTCTTAATGATCCGGCTCCGCAACACCATCGTCTGCTGCATGGCCGTCCGACGAAGGTCCAGGAAGCGGTACTTGAGCCGCAGGTCTTCTCCCGGAAGAACCGATTGGCCTGGCTGGAAGGGGGGCGTCTCGCAGCGGTTCAGGACCGTCAGTTGGACGATCCGCACCTCCACTTTTCCCGTCGCCAGCTTCGGGTTTTCCATCCCTTCGGGGCGAGGTTCGACCAGGCCGGTCACTTGGATGACGTCTTCGTTTCGCAGTCGCCGAGCTTGTTCGACCAGTCCTGCGGCCTGTTCCCCCTCGAAGACAATTTGCGTGATCCCGTAGCGGTCCCGGAGATCGACGAAGACTCCCCCGCCATGGTCGCGTTTACTATCCACCCAGCCACAAAGTGTCACCTGTTGGTCGAGGTGCTCGATGCGCAGTTCACCGCAGGAGTGCGTCCGTAACAAGTTCTCTATCCTTCTCAAAAACCTTCTCAGAACAGAACGACCTATCGGCCGGGGGACGTTAGTTTAGTCCGAGCTTTACAATGCGCGAAGCGACGGTGGCGGAAAGTCCCTCGTCCATTTCCAGCCGCCTGCATTCGCTCATTTTTCGAAACCAGGTCTCCTGGCGCCGAGCGAACTGGCGAGTTCTCGCTTTGACCGCCTCGATGGCGGAGGCGAGGTCCCTGATCCCCTCTTGGTACTCCAACACTTCGCGGTACCCCACCGCTTGGGAAGCAGTTCTCCCCAGCTTTCCGTGCTTCTTGACCAGTGACTCCACTTCCTCGACCAGCCCCTGCTGAAACATCCGTTCCACCCGATGTTCGATTCGCCGATGCAACTCGGCCCGTTCCCAGCCCAACACGAAGACCCGGCATGCTTCGGCCGGTCGTCCCTCGTCGAAATGCAACTGCTGGTGGCTGATCGGCTGCCCGGTGACTCGAAATACCTCCAGGGCTCGAATGATTCGTCGCTTATCCCTGGGATGCAGTTTGGCGGCGGCGAGCGGATCGATCAGGGCCAGCCGAGCATGAAGGGCTTCGACACCGACCCGCGCGACCTCCTCGTCCACCTGTCGGCGGAACTCCCAATCGGCCGGCGGGCCTTGGTAGATTCCTCGCAGCAGGGCCTTCAAATAGAGGGGGGTCCCACCGACAAAGACCGGAGTTCTATCGCGATCACGAACTTCCTCGACGGCCCGCCGAGCGGCCCCGAGGTACTCGGCCACACTAAACTCCTCGGTTGGATCGACCAGGTCCAGCAGATGGTGAGGAACTTGGCGACGGGCCTCGGGATCGGGCTTGGCGGTGCCGATATCCATTCCACGATAGACCGCCATGGAGTCGAGCGAGATGATTTCGATGGGTAGTTGCCGAGCGAGTTCGAGGGCAACTTGCGTCTTTCCGCTGGCGGTCGGTCCGGTCAAGTACCAGCAATCGTGGAATGTGTCGGGCGATATCGAGTCCGGGTCCGAGCTTTCGTGACTATCCATGAGCTGACAAACGCGAAATCCAAGAAAAAAAGGGGATCATCAGCATAGCCGGTCACCCCCATTCGTCAACTCATCCCCACCGCCCCCCCCCAGTTGAAGACGCCCCGTTCCGCATTCCATCGGGATCGCCCCATCCCGATACGTTCCACCCACTCTAGCCCGAGGCGCAAGCCGTCGGGATTGCGCCAGGTACCCGCCCCCCCCGCTCACGGGGCGAGGCCCCCGAGAGCGGAAGATGTTTTGCAAAGTCACGGGGCCGGGCGGTGAGCGGGTGAGAGGAGCGGGACAGTATTGGGTTCGCCGGCGCGGGGCCAGACGGAGGCCACGGAGATTTCGTGCGAGTCGTTCAGTAAACACCCAGGCCTTCGATTGGTTGACGGCTACTGCCAATCCTCCAATTTCAGTCCAGGCACTCTGCCGAATTCCATCAGATTGTGCGTGACGAGAGTCAGATTGTGGGCTAGTGCGATCGACGCGATCATCAGGTCATTGGGACCGATCGGCGTCCCGATCGAGTCCAATGCAGCTCGAACTTTACCGTAATGATCGGCAGCAATGTCATCGAACGAAAAAGAGACGAGTCGACGTCTAAGTTGCTCAACCCGCATTCGGTTGTCCGCTCGGTGCGAAGCTGCACTTCGTTCCACTCCATAGATCAATTCCCCCACAACGACCGAGCAAATTGCAAGATTCGAGCAATTCTCCTGCTTAATCCGAGCCACCAGATTGCGCTGATTCTGCCTTAGCCATCCAATACAAGCGTTGGTGTCCAGTAGATACTTCACGACAACGGTTCCCGCTTTTCAAACTCTCCGGGGGCGGGGCGCTGAAGATCGCCTCGCCATGATCCCGCCATCCAGTCGACCCACGCATCCCATTGTTCCGACGTCAATGGCTCCGACGGCCCGAGAGACTCTACCGTCACTTGCACCTCCTGGTCCGCCTCGCCCATCCCGACCGGTAATGCCAGATGCAATATGCCGTCACTGCCCACCTTCGACTTGACCACAATGCGGTTCATGTGACCGTCCTCCTCTCGATCTTCGGATGATTTTCAATTGTAGGGAACTCGCGGCGGGGAAAGAATAGAGTAGGAGGAGCTATTGGTGTCCGCTCTTCGAGCGGACCGTTGCATGGTTGTCTCCTCGCGCGGAAGGATTTCAAAAAGGGGGGAGGGGTAGCTGACAAGTCATCAAGCCCCCGGAGATGAACTCCGGGGGAGAGGTGTGCCGGGCGATCTCCTCGCGCGGAAGGATTTGAAAAAAAGGGGGAGGCATGTAGCGGGCCAGTCACGCTCCCGCCGGCTCGGGGCCGGACGGTGAGCGGGTGAGAGCAGCGGGAACCAATCTCCGTTTGTTCGCGAGAAATGAGGTCAAACTTCTCTCGCAGGGCATTTTCTGCGACCCCTATCGGGGTCGGGGATGGTCAGGGGGCGCCTTCCGGCGGTGCGCCCCGAAGGGGCGACCGCCGGCTAATCTCTGCAACCCCTATCGGGGTAAGGACCGGAAACGAAGGGGGTCTCCGGATTCGTAGTGCACCGGGAGCCCACCGGAAGGATCAGCTGGGAAT
>JBJHCD010000347.1:0-5451 GCA_050485845.1 Pirellulaceae bacterium
GGCCAGGCTCGCTGCCACTTTTTCTTCCACGTCGTGCTCATCATTCCCGTCCTATGACTGCCAAGTATTCAGCCACCGCTTGCCAAGAGTCTGAACACCGTTTGCCAAGAGTTTACCCCATGCCCGCGAGTTGCAGCCATGAAGCATCAGTACCTGGATAGCTCCACGAGTAATTCACGCGAGGTTCGCGGCGGCGAAAGGAATCCGCTCGCCACTGGAGTGAATGTGGAAGGCTCGTTGTGGGCGAGCGCCGGCCATGATCCCACCGTCAGTCCATCGCCGGGCGTTCGTGGGTCCCGAGTGGTTTCCGCCGCATCGGATTTTCCAGCAACGTTTCTCTTGGGCGCCAGGGTGCGAGGAACGACGGGGCCAACTGACGTGGACTTGTCACGCTGTACACCGCTCGCCGCATCGTCCTCCGGTATTTGACCGCCCACCCGCCTGGCAACATCCTCTCGCGATCCAGCAGGATGATGACCGACCATTTCCGCATGACTGGGCGACGACTCGTGCTGCTGGGACACGAGCTGATTCGAAATTGTGGGCTGGAGCAACCATGGTCCGAGCGACCACTGGCCGGCGGTGATTGCCAGCAGGACCGCGCTGAGCGCTTGCCAGCGGCGAAGCGACTTGCGATGCCGCCGCAAGGCATCGCGGCGGCCGACCTGAAACATCAGCTGGTCTCGATTTATTCGAGTGGCACCGGGGATGAGGCTCGCCAGTTGCGCCTCAAAGGGACTCAGGTTTTCCGTTGAATGGGATTTGGACATGGGATGGATCCAATTCGGCTTGTAATTGGAGTATGGCTTGTTGGTACTCACGGTGGGCCGTGCTGAGAGGGACCCCCACCAGCTCGGCGATCTCACGAAATGCGAGCCCACCCCAAATGCGGGCGGTGACAATTTCTCGTTGATAGGGCGTCAGCCGATGTAACGACTCCGTGGCCGCTTGTGCGTCGCAAGCGGCGGCCGGATCGGGCTCGAACCAGGCGTCGCGGTTGATGGCAAAATGGAATTCGCGGTTTTGACGCCGCCAAGTACCACGATGTTGTTGAATCGCCTCATTCCGTACGACTCGGTAGAGCCACGCTCCACAGTCATCGGGCCAGGTGGACTGGTCCGCAAGCTTGATAAATGCCAGCTGGACGGCGTCCTCGGGGTCCGAGCACAGCTGGCGGGCGTATAACACCAGCGGTCCGACATATTGGTCGAGCAGCCGAGCGAGCTGGTCGCCAGTCGGCTCGACGCGTCGGGTGGGTGGCTGGGAGGAATCCGGCACGATGAGGCTCCGTCGGGTGCTTTCCCCTTAGATGCCGCCAGGAAGAGAATTTCTCAAACTCGTGAGAAAAATGTTGCAGAACAGTTCAGCCGCGGAGTTCGGGGGCACCTTCGACGGCTCCAGCCCGTGCCAGCTCGGCACAGTTTCGCTATGGCCCCCCAGCCTCGGAATCGGCTTCTCCGAGCGATGGCAAGAGACTAACCAACATAGCCTGGAACACGGGATCCAGCTCCTGAAAATCCCGGTCCTCCGCCTGCGAAATCATCAACAATGTCCGGTCGCCCCAGGTGAAGCTTCTCACTTGGCAAACCACGAGCAAATCGAGGTAGAAGAAAGTCAGGTTACAACCCTCGGCAACAGCCGGGCCAATCGGCTCCTGTACAAATTCGGCCTCCACCTGCTCGTACTCCTCCTGAATGGCTTCCATGGCCCCTTGAATTAGCTGCTTTGGGTCCTTGGCCGGCTCGTAAAGGTGGAGAGTCCATAGAGCCCCGCTCGGACTTTCCAGGCTGACTTCCTTCGGCCAATTCTCTCCCTCCTCGAACAATTTCCAATTTTCGGGATAGACGAATTTCAGGCCGTAGTTCTCGAATACCGCGGGCATGGTGGCGGGAGTTTCCTGCAAGAGTGCAATCTAGTTTCCAACGGAGGGGGGTACCAAGGGGGCGTCAGTCGGTGGACGGGAACTGGTCGCGGGATCGTCTCGGACTTCCTCGGGGAGCCCGAGGTTTCCTCGGCCTCGCCGGAAGGAGAGCACCGCTTCGACGATCAACCAAATGGCCATCGCCAAGACGATCAACGAGACGCCCAGCTGATTCCAGTTCACCTCGCGTCCCCCTCCCGGCCAATTCCCCGCCACATTATAGAGAATCGCTCCGATGGAAACGGAGAGCATGATCCCCATGGGAACCAAGGTAAACCAAACATTTCGCCCCAGTTTGAAGAGAAACAGCGAAACGGTTAGCAAGGTGAGGCCGGCGAGCAACTGGTTCATGGTGCCGAACAGAATCCAGAGAGTCGCCCCCGCTTCCGTCAAGCCGAAGAACGCGATGCCACCGACGGCAATCAACGAGGCAAGATAGCGATTCGCCAAGGCTCCCAAGCCGACCGAGCGAAAGATCTCCTCCACGTTGAAACGCAGGAGTCGCGTGGCCGAGTCGAGCGTGGTGAGGGCGAAAGCCACAATCGTGACCGCGAGAAAAGCTCGACCAAAGCGAATCGGCACGCCGACTTGCAGCAGGAACTGTCCTCCACCATTCACGACGGCGGCGAGCTGCCGGCCGAGACCACCTCCCTGAACGTCCCCCCAGCTGGAGTAGAGTCCACCTGCCTGCCAAGCCGCGGCGCCCAAACCGGCCACGCAGGCCATGATGACCAGAATTGCCAGGGCCCCCTCCATCAGCATGGCCCCAAAGCCGATCGGCAAGGCATCGGTCTCCTTGTCCAGCTGACGCACGGTTGTCCCGCTCGAGACAAGACTGTGAAAACCACTTACCGCCCCGCAGGCAATCGTTACCAGCAGGAAGGGGAACATCGGCGGGCCGTCTTCCACATGCCGAATCGGCTCGGCGTTGATTCGATTCTCGGCTCCCCCCGTGACGGCCGCGATCACCAGGCCGAGCGCCATTAGTCCGAGGGCGGCATAGAGCTGATAGCTGTTGATGTAATCTCGTGGCTGCAGCAGCAGCCAGACCGGTAGAATCGAGGCGAAGAATCCATATCCAAGCAGCGTGAGTATCCACGTGCGGCGAGCGGTCTTTGAGGCCTCGGCAATGCTGTCGGCCTCCCCCTCCCGGCCCTGGGAACGGAGGTAGTCCTCGGCTGCGAGTGAGCCGTACGGGGCCGAAAAGAGTTCCTCGCCATCGGCGGAGGTGGCCGGAGTCGCTCGAGCTTCCGCCAAGGATTCCCGAGCTTCCGGCGAAGCGAGCCATTCGTGAGTGAGGACGGGAAACTCGACGCCGAGCAAAATCAATCCAAAGAAGGCCAGGAGAGCCACCATGGTCGCCAGGCCGAGGCGGACCTTGAGCTTGTAGACTCCCACGCCCATGATCATGGCGACCAACATGAGGCCGAGTGAAGGGACAATTGCGTCGGGACGAAACACGACAAACAGACTGGAAATGGCGTTGACGAACGCCCCCATCGCCAGCGACATCAGAAAGAAAATGATCAGCAGGAAGAGGATTCTCGCACGCCCGCCGATCAACTGCTTGCAGACATCCCCAATGGACCTCCCCTGATACCTCAGGCTGACCGTCAGGGCCCCCAGATCGTGGATGGCGCCCAGGAAAATACAGCCCACCACGACCCAGATCACCGCCGGGACCCAGCCCCAGATCACGGCAATCGCCGGTCCCAGGATCGGGCCCAAACCGGCAATGGAGGCAAAGTGGTGACCGAACAGCACGGGAACTCGAGTTGGCAGGTAGTCCACGCCGTCTTCGAGTGTATGAGCGGGCGTTTTGCGGAGGGGGTCGAGACGGAAGACGTACCGAGCGAGAAAGCGGCCGTAAGTTACATAGGCGATCCCAAGCAGAGCCAGCGAACTGACCGTGACGATCGCTGCATTGTCTGTCATACCGCTGGCTCTCCGCTTTCTCGAAATGTTTCCGGCGAGTCGATTCGTGGACGTATAGGGGCCCGGAAGTTCCCATTGACCGTCCCTCATCTATATCAGAGACGTCCGATGCGAAAAAGTGGGACGCGTCCCGACACGTTCCATCCACGGTAGCCCGAGGCGCGAGCCGTCGGGGTAGCGCCGTCCCGAAACGTTCCATCAAGAGTAGCCCGAGGCGCGAGCCGTCGGGATGCCCAAGGGTACACGCCTTCCACCGGGCATCCGCCGCCCGTGGAGCAAAACCGAAGGGTGTCTTCGGATCTTGTTACTCGCTTTTGCTCAGCGCGATCGGCTAAACTACAAGGCATTCCCCCCCCCAACCGCGCCGGCGGCTTACTTGAACGTGCGGCGACATCCGAGCTGTGGTGGTGGGGAATTGAGTGTTGACTGATACCTGAAACCTCCGCCGCTGGACCAATCGTACCGTCGGCCGAGGCCCGTGGGGTTCTCTGATGCCAAATACGCGGCCAGTTCGATGGTCCCTTTGCTCAGTGCTTGTCTTGCTCACATGGGCGGGCATCCTATTGGGTTTGTCGCGTTCATGGGGGCCGCACGGTTTCGGGATCGGGTTGTATATTTGTGTTGGCTCGTGGTTTGCGATCTCATTCACCACGAGCCCTACATTTCGCCCACTGAACAGCAGGCCCTTTTCTTTCACCGAAGCGCTGACGGTAGTCGTCATATGTGCGTGGCTGCACGGACTGGTGATGCCTGCCGTGCAGTCTTCCTGCCGCCCGCTTCGAAACGCCCCGAACGTTCCGATTCCAGCCGTCAACCACTTGGATGTGGATCGCGTCGAATCGAAGGCGGGGTTCTAAATCATTCGGCAGGATCAGTTGTCTGCGCAAACATGAAACATGAAGCTACATGCCTGAACACTCGTGGTGGTCGCTTTTGCCTTTGGCCTGATGGCCAAACAAATGCTCACTCGAATCTTTCCTGCTGATAGGGGGATGCACAATGCGCGAAATCGGTCTCCTGTTCCTGGCCGTCGCCACCGTGGCTGGTTGCGGCATGCAAGAAGGAACAGAGCGGATGGATGCACAACCACTCGTCCAGAATCGCGTCGCTGGGCCAACGGAGCCAGAACCGGAGTAGCGAGGCATAACGATGCAGAACAAGCGAGCGGGGTTCATTGAAGATGGATGTAGGCGAGCGAGGAAGGCGATGGAACCGGAGGTTCGCCGGGAAGTGGAGGAGGAGTTCAGTGCGGAGTGGACCGACTCCGGATTAGTTCGACGCTGGTTCTTGCTTCGCAAGATCAATGCGGAAGTTGAACGTCGGCTTGACGAGCGTGCCCCGCCAAAGGCACTGTACTGATGCGAACTTTACCTCAATCACTCCCAGCACGACCTTGATAGTGCCGGTGGCAGTTTGGACGTTATTCAATGGATCCAGCAATTGAGCCGGCAAAACGAAACAAAACGTGCCCAAACAATTGAGTCGTGTCGCACCAATCGGCACGTGCTCTTGACACACTATGGCCAGCTCTTGTGCTGAAGGGGAACTTTGGATGACGACGCGCATTGGAGTTACGACAGCTGACCAGCTAAGGC
>JBJHCD010000347.1:5461-6371 GCA_050485845.1 Pirellulaceae bacterium
ATGCCACCGGACGGCTGGCGTTATGAACTTGTGCATGGAGAGCTTCGGAAAATGGGGCCAGCGGGAAACGAGCATGGTCAGATAGCCGCCCGCGTACTCTGGCGACTGGCGCGGCACGTCGAGACCAATTGTCTCGGCGTCGTCTTCGCGGCAGAAACCGGCTTTCTGATTGGCCGTGCCCCCGACACAGTTCGAGCGCCCGACGTAGCCTTCGTATCACAGTCGCGGCTTGAGGAAGTCGGGCAAGTCGAAGGGTATTGGCCGGGGGCGCCGGATCTGGTCGTGGAAGTTGTTTCACCGACCGACCGAGATAAGGATGTTAAGGAGAAGACATCGGACTGGCTCGAAGCCGGCACTCGGATGGTGTTGATCGTCGACCCGCGGAAGCGAATCGTAACGGTCTACCGGTCGCTGCATGAGATTGCCATTCTGAATTCATGCGACATGCTGAGTGGAGAAGATGTCGTGCCCGGCTGGCAGGTGGCGGTCAGCGAGATTTTCGGATGAGTTGCCCACCTCCCCCACTGCAACGCCGCCCCAACCATGGCCGAAATGGATTGAAGTTCAGGAACTCATTCCCAGCTCGCTCCAACTTCAGACGGCCTCTCCCTCGATAACGATACGCCGCCAGATTTCGAACGTCAGCAGCATCCACAAGCGTAACCCATAACGCCCGCGTCCCTCCTCGGTTTCGTAGCGCAGGAATTGCTGAACCCGGTCTGGATCGAAGATGCCTGCCCGTCGCAGGTTTCGCCGGCTGAGAATGGAGCCCGCATAGCGGCGAAGCTCCCGGCGAAACCAGTAATGGACTGGGACACGCATGCCGCTTTTCGGTCGGTCGATGACGGAGCGAGGAAGGTCGTTTTCATACGCCCGCTTCAGCACGTACTTCTCGATTCCCGCCCGGAGC
>JBJHCD010000348.1:0-6371 GCA_050485845.1 Pirellulaceae bacterium
CACAGGAGCAATCGCGTACAGAACGCTTATGCGTCTGGGACTCCCTTATGATGTGGAAGTAGTAGGTGACCCATGGCTCTCGTTCGCGCCTGGTGCAAACCGTAGTATTGTGCGTCCAATTGCGAGGCGTAGAAGTCGTAAGTCACTGCGAGAGGCATGTCGTAATGCCTCGGCGGCTCTGTATGTGACTGATAATGCGCTTCAGCGCACATACCCACCGAATCCTAATGCTTATTCCGTTGGGTGCTCTACTGTAGAATTGCCGCTCTCGGCAGTGCAGACAAATCACCTTAGCCGCCTTGCTGCTATTGACACGATACATTCGCGACTCCACCTGTCTAACTCCCCAGTGCGTCTGGGATTTATTGGAACACTCGACGCGCTTTACAAGGCTCCTGATTTGCACGTGCGGGCCGTTGCGGAATGTAGGCGCAGAGGCCTGAATGTGGAGTTGCATATTGTCGGGGAAGGCAAATACAAGGATGATATGCAGCGTATCGCTGCGATGCACGAGATTGAGTCGTATATACACTTTCGCGGTAGGCTTCCAGCAGGTGAAGCCGTGTTTTCATTTCTAGATGGTATCGACCTGTTTCTCAATGCGTCACGGCAAGACGGCTTGCCTCGCGCGCTGGTGGAGGCAATGGCTAGAGGCTGCCCAGCCATAGGGTCTAATATCGCCGGCATTCCCGAATTGCTCGACGGACCGTGGCTGGTAGAAGCTGATGATGCGAATGCCTTAGCGGATCGCATTCAGCATATATTGACATCGCCGGACATGCTAAAGCGCGCTGTAAATGACAACTCCAGTCGAGCACTTGCCTACTGCAGTGATGTACTTGCCAAGAAACGCTCGCAGTTTTATGAACACGTCCGGCGAATTAGCCACGCGATTAATCTCTGACGTTAATCCAATGACTTTTGCCGGTCGCTGGTGTACGTGTTAAGTCAGTCGTGCCGTGATTCCCATATCGCTCTTGGTCTCGCAGCTGCGCGTTCTAACTTCCTGAAGCGGCCCTAATGACTGGCGGCCGCACATATTGTTGCGGGGATGATCCGCAACATCTATCACAGTAAATGATTATGGACATTCGTGTGTTACATTTGGTACACTGGCTTAATCGCGGTGGCATTGAGACATGGTTGATGAATATATTGAGGCACTTTGCTCGTACACAACGCGAAATAACCATCGATGTGTGCTGCAAAGGGCCGTCCATTGGGGCGATGGCCGACGAAGCTCGGATGCTTGGCTCGAATGTGCTGCACTGTCCTGCTGGCGCGCGGCACATGACGTTTGGTCGCCGTTTTGCACGAATACTCGAATCTGGGCAGTATAACATTGTTCATATTCACACAGGTCCATTCTCGGGTTACCCAGTACGAGTGTGCCGAAGGTTGGGTTCGATCCCAGTGGTTACGTTTCACAACGTGACATTTGAGTCACAAGCCGGCGGAATACGTCAGGCGCTCGAGGTGGGCTTGCGACGCATATACACCAGATTTAGCGTCCGTGAAGCATGTAGACACGGCGCGATTGTGACCGGAACATCGGAGGCTATCCTAACGTCTATCATCAAAGACTTCGGTGTCGACTTGGGTCCCCGGGCGGGTGTTTGCAATCTAGGTGTCCCGGATCCAGTATCGATTGACAGAAGTGTTGTGGAGAGTCTTCGTGAAAGTCTCGGTATTTCGGCAAATGCCAAAGTCGTACTAAATGTCGGGTCGCTTAGAACTCAAAAAAATCAGCATTCGATTTTGTTGGCTGCAACTGAAATTACCCGACAATTTCCAAATGTCGTGATACTCATTGCGGGGGAAGGACCATTGCGCGCCCAGTTACGTGATGCGATCGATCGGAAAGGCCTTCGTAACGTCGTCAGTCTTCTAGGATCGCGCTCCGATGTACCAGCATTATTGCAGCTCGCGGATTTGTTTTTGTTTCCCTCACGCTGGGAAGGCTTGGGCTTGGCAGTCGTCGAAGCCCAGTTTTCAGGAGTGCCTGTCGTTGCATCGGATATCCCAGCGCTTCGTGAGGCGGTAATTCCGGACAGAACGGCGATCTTAGTTCCCCCGGGGGATGTGCGGGCAATCGAACAAGCTGTGTGCCAGCTACTTGGTGACGCCGAAAGGCGAAAAGCGATGGGTAATGAAGGAGCTTATTTTGCGAAGAAACACTTTTCAATTGAGTCGTCCGCGGACACCCTTGTACAACGCTACAAGTCGCTCCTAAAGGGGACACATTAGCCGCATCAACAGGTGTAGCCACACCGACATATCACGATGTAGTGATTGCGATGCGCCGATGGTGGGTGTCGGTTACACGAGAAATAGTTCATAGTTCATAACCCGTAACTGGTAATTAATAATGCGATGCGGTCGGATGTTAATTAGACCGGTTTAAGGCGCTAAGCATCGTGCGGGAAATAACATTCTGAAATGGTCTCACCCAGCCGGAGAACGGGCGGGGTTGCAATGGAAGTACACGTCAGTTATTTCCCACACGATGTTAGTGTTATGGGACGAGTGAAACACGTTGCGTGAAAGCATGCATGACGAGTGAACAAGAATATCAGATGGCACGGCAGTTACACGATTCGATAATGAAGAAAAGACCTTTACGTGCGGTAACGACCTTAGTTCGAAAGGCACTGTCGTACGTTCATCGCCGACCGTATGTTAAGCTACGCAGACGGCTTAGTGAGATACACCAGCGAATGGGGGCGCCGATCGCTGTTAAGGTTGGGGCGAACGATGGAGTCACGGGAGACCCGTTTGGTGACATGTTTCTGGATGACGTGAAGTGGCGAGGTGTGCTCGTAGAGCCAGTACCCGAATGCGCTCGGAAGCTACGAGCTCGCTATGCGGGCTGCGGAAGGTTTGCTATTGAAGAAGTGGCAGTGAGTCTGGAATCTGGGGTCGTGCCGTTTTACAGCGTGTCTGAGACTGCTAAACTGCAAATTCCTGGCGTTCCCGTTTGGTATGATCAGTTGGGGTCCTTCGATCGTAGCCATATTGTTAGACATCTTAATGGTCGGCTCGAGCCCTTTATTGTTGAGCGACAAGTTAATGTTGATACGCTGGAAGATGTGTTGAAACGTCATCAGATTACAACGTTTGAGCTGTTACATATAGACACTGAGGGCCACGATCTTCACGTACTGAAAAGCTTCGACATGCATTTGCATACACCACTCACGATATGTGTCGAGCATAAGCATCTTGACTCACGTAAGAGATCTGAGATGAAGTCTCTGCTACAGTCAGCGAATTACCATGTTCAGACGACGCCGGCGGATATGGTTTGTATTCATAGAGAGTTTCAGCGGTTGATGCATGAGCGATGAATGACGCCATCGAGACTACGTTGGCGAATAAATGAAATCTACTGTTTTACCCGCGATGGCCATTTATCAGATCACTACGTCGGGATTGAAATGCGAATTCTGATTATTGGCGGCGTCTGTCGTTCATTGACCAATTTTCGTGGTCCAATGCTCCGAGACATGGTCGCAGCAGGGCATGAAGTGTTCGCTTCAGCTGGGATGCCGCAGCGAGACGTTGTGGACGAATTGGAGAGGATGCAGATTCCGTACTACGAATGCGAGCTAGATCGACGTGGAACAAATGTAATCAGCGACTACCGATGTTATCGATCACTTCGTCTTGTTATCTCCAAGTGTGAGCCCGACATTGTGATGTCATATACTGTCAAGCCGGTGATCTATGGGACATTGGCGGCCGCTCACCGGAAAGTACCCACCATTGTCGCGATGATTACCGGTGCGGGCATGGCTCAGCCGGGAAGGACATTACGGGAAAGAGTGCTCGCTGGCGTCACTCGCAGTCTTTACGCACGCGCTCTTAAGCACGTTCATGTGGTGTTTTTTCAAAATCCGGATGATGAGGCTCTTTTTCGCCAATGTCGGTTGCTTGGAAGCTCTCGGGTGGTTCAGGTCCCAGGGTCCGGGGTCGATCTCGAACATTTTGCAGTCGCCCCACCAGTAATTGAGCCGGTGACCTACCTGTTGATCGCTCGACTGTTGGCAAATAAGGGCATCAGGGAGTATGCTGCTGCAGCGGCGAGGCTCCGAGAGCGATATGGGCGAGCGGTCCGGTGCGTGCTGGTCGGCGGGTTTGACCAAGGAGGAGGCGCGGTCAGCAGGGCGGAGTTGGAAAGTTGGACAGCAAGTGGCTCAGTTGAATACTTGGGCCGTCTTGAGGATGTGCGGCCTGCCATTCGGGTGTCGAGCGTGTATGTGCTGCCCTCGTACCGAGAGGGGACGCCGCGGACGGTACTGGAGGCGATGGCCATGGGACGACCAATCGTTACAACCGATGTACCTGGTTGCCGTGAAACCGTCGTGGACGGGACGAATGGCTATTTGGCGACCGCTCGAGATGTTCCTTCCTTGGTTCAGGCGATGGGGCGATTCGCTCAGAAACCCGAGCTAATCGAATCCATGGGGCGGGAAAGCCTGGACTTTGCCCGCCGACGCTTCGACGTGAGAATCGTGAATCGCACGATATTGTCAGAACTTGGACTTCATTGAGGTGGTGATGCACATCCATAGGCACTTGGGTAAAATATCGAGCGGGAGTGCAAGATGGAGGGGACATTGGCACAGATGCTTATAAGGACATTGGTAAAGCGACTCTTTGATGTTGGCATTGCGATAGTTGCACTCGTCGTTCTGTCACCAGTTCTCGCTGCAGTCGCCGTTATGGTCCGCGTCTTCCTGGGATCGCCGGTGTTTTTCACTCAGAGTCGCCCTGGACTCGATGGAAAGCTATTCCGGATGTACAAGTTCCGGACGATGCGGGATGCTCGCGACCGCGATGGGCAACTATTGCCCGATGCGGAACGGGTCACGAGATTTGGGGTATTGCTACGCTGGACCAGTTTGGACGAGCTTCCCGAATTGTGGAATGTCCTGCGGGGGGAAATGGGCTTAGTAGGACCACGACCACTGTTGCCGGAATATTTGCCGTTTTACACGCAGCGCGAACACCTGCGACATTCGGTGCGTCCGGGATTGACGGGACTCGCCCAGATCAGTGGCAGAAATCATTTGGGATGGGATGAGCGGCTGGAACTTGATGTCCAGTACGCCGAATCTCACACGATGTGGCTCGACCTCAAGATTATGCTGCTCACGACCTACAAGGTACTGTTGGCCAGGGATGTCGCCCTCGGTACACTACCTCCGTTTCATGTACATCGCCAGAGTGCTCGGCAATCAACATCGGAATTAAGTTCTCCGCCGCCAGTTAACCAACAGACCCATTGATGCTCGAGTGAAA
Source organism: Pirellulaceae bacterium (assembly GCA_050485845.1). Taxonomy (GTDB): domain Bacteria; phylum Planctomycetota; class Planctomycetia; order Pirellulales; family Pirellulaceae; genus JBJHCD01. The sequence goes on from JBJHCD010000348.1 coordinate 5,305, forward strand.
CCGTCCCGTGTGGCTTTACCGGTTACAGTGAGACCTACGATCCTAAGCGAGCACGGCCCATCGTCCGACACACAACCTTCCATGCGAAGTCACTCGAGTCACGTTTCCGGGGCCGCATTTCTCGCGTCGCGAGTGAAAATCGCCGCTGAATCCGTCCGTCTTAAGCCTGACTGTTCGCTCAGATGTCATGTTGAGCAATTCGCGCAGGCGTTTACTGGATGTCGGTTGGGAACATCGCTCCCATGGCCTCCATCCAGCGGCATGTTCGTATTTTGTTTGCCGTTTCCAATACCGGATTCAGCCCGGGAAGCACGTAACTCCGTCTTCCCTTGACGTTTGTCGCTTCGGTAAGTGCGATTCGCCATTTCGGCGCTGATGCGGACATTGGGAACCGTGCTTTTGAGTCGATCGTCATTGATTGGCGATATGTGGGGCAGCGTGCTAACAACAATTGGATTCACGATGGGTGACGGAAAAACGCGATGCCCAACGTTGTGGAAGTTACCAGCAGCCGATCAGTGCGATCTGCATGGCGGGTTGGTGGCGGAACAGAAGACATTGAACGCAACTTCTTAAGCGGCGAGAAGTAAGCTGCCACCGGTGGTAAGGGGATCACTGTGGCAGCGATCGAGAATCGCGAAAGCCGGGCCAACCATCTGCCCATGTGAGGGAAGGACCCGGTCCCCCCAACGATGAAGAAAGAGAACGGGGGTATTGCTGTAGGCTGCTTTAACTACTTGCCGGCACAGGGCCCAGTGTGGTAGCCGGGCGGCGTTTGGTTGACGTGCATGGTGCATGGGAAGCTAATGTGAGTCTTGTCGGGAGAAATCGGGGAGGGCCGCCTAGTCCTGAGTCTTGGCTGGTTCCCTTCGTAAAGCGGTACACGCGCTGGCTGACCTGCGTTACAATCGGTTCAAGCCGGACCGATTGCATCCCACGGTTATCCAGCGGGCTTGGCCGCAGAAAACATTGCGTCAAGGGTAGCATGGGAGCCGAAGTACCTACAGTTACTATGCTTTGACCTCATCTGAACCGGAAATACTACAATGTCACGGAGTGATAGGCAA
>JBJHCD010000349.1:0-4521 GCA_050485845.1 Pirellulaceae bacterium
TTCTTGAATGGAGCAGGGGGCTCGAAATCTGAAACAAACCGGCCGACGGATCTCCCTTTTCGAGGAGCGACCGATTTCATGAATGCACCCACTTCTTCGGAAAACCGTCCAGGGCCGATGTTTCACTGGGCGTCCACTGGACGACTTCGTGGATCTTTCTGGCCAGTTCCACGTCACTGGGAGTGATTCCCCGGACGCGATGCGTTTGCAGGAGGACGGTGACTTTCGCGTAACCGACCTTCAGGTCCGGATGATGCCAGGCGGCTTCGGCCAAGTAGCCGATCGTCTGCACCAAGGCCATCGTGTGGGGCCACCCAGGGGTGGAGTAGCTGCAGCGGAGCCATCCGTCGCGGACTTCCCAGCCCGGAAGGCTCGCCAGTTCCTGGTTCAGTTCTTCCTCGCCTAGCAGTCGGTCGTTTGCCATCGTCGGGCCTTTGGGGGAATAAGGGGAAATGGAAGTGAAGGGAAGACAAAAATGGAAACGGGACGGCGGTGTCCGTGTCGGGGGAAAGGAAAGTCCATTCGGGCAAATCCAGGGGGTTCCTGGCGCGGAAATCCGATCCCCTGGAGAACCATCCTGTCGAAAGCCCGCCCCTGGCGCCATTCTACCCGACTTGCCAAGCCCCGTCGAAAACTTCCCGGCCGCGGAGCCTGATGCAGTTGCTGGGCCCGTCGATGCCTGTTAAAGAGAACATGGAAAGAATCTCCGGAGGAACAAAGTGATGCGAGTCCCTTTTGGCTGGGTAGCATTGTTGGTTGGTGTGTTCGGTATTTTCATCACCGTTTCCAGAATGATTATGACGATGGCCGGCAAGGAACTGGAATCCACCTCGGACTTCACGTTACTTGCGGCGAGTGTGGCGGCCTTTGTTGCCGGTTGGGTGGCGTGCGTCTCGATCCCACGGTTGGAGCGACGTCTTGACCGAGTCCTACCAACGGACTCCGCCTTGGGATCGGCGGATAACGCGGAATAGCCCTAACGTAGCGGCAGTTCCTAGTCAAGTTCCGAGCCGAAGTTCTTGTCCCTGATGACAATTACCCCCGTGAGGCCCGCATCACTGTTGATGCCGACGCCAGGCAGTTGGAAGGATCGACCGAGATTCGCCTTCTCAACTCGAGGCGTGATCAAGACCAGTAGTTTCGAGGCGGTCGGCGACTCTTTGTCGCCCCTTGCTTCCGGCCCAAGGACTGCCACCCAGCGTCCCACGGGAACCGTGGCCCTCGTTTCCATGCGACACTCTCCGAGATCGACCTCCTGAATGATGACCGGATCTTCCTCCCCGACTCCCATTTTCTCTTTCGTCCTTACATCGGTGATCTCAGAATGGACTAGTTGGAAATCGAGCTGTGTTTCGCCGTCGGCTTGGACGACGGTGGATAACGCCAGCCAAAGTCCCTCGGAGAATATCTCCACGACCGGTTGGCCATTGACCACATTTGTCACAAATGGACGCTTCACTTGATCCCGAACCACGACTCGCGTACCGTGAACGATCCGCACATTTGGGGCCGCGAGAATGCGAGTGCGGGGATCGTCTTCGAGATGGGCGAGAAGTTCCCGCTTCGCATCTTCGGTCAATAATGCGAATCCATGGTCCGCAGCGTGTAGTGCCGGCCCGACTCCGGGTTTGAGAAGTTCAGCGGGACAACTTACAACGTGCACGTCGATTTGCACCTCGACCAGTCCATGCCGTTTCCAGGTAGCAAGTGCATGCTTGACCAAGCCATGAAACTCTTCTTTTCAGTATCACCTCCGGCAAGATAATTGTGGGGCGGAATAATCCCACGACTGCCGGTCCCACCATGTGACGGGTTACACAGATTCGAACCGCTGTTCGAATTCCGAGTTCCTTCCGGAGAGACTCCATCGATTCGTAAACATCGCCCGGCGTCTGGCATCGATGCGTATGGACGGTTCGCACCACGGCAATCGCTCGTACCAAGAGGGTGCTCAGCACGGCACCCGCGGAAAGCAGCCACCACAGCCAGAGCGAATGAAAAGCAGATCTGGATTGAGTTAGACTGGCCCGATGCCGATCCTCTTCCCATCTAGATTCTTTCTGGCTGGACGGGACCGGTTGATAGGGCCCCACTTCGACACCTCCGCCGAGCGGATCAACTTCACCTGGGGGATTCCGACTCGCGATGCCCAACTCGGCGAAATGGAGTAACGAATGGAAGTTCGTGTCGGCCGGCTCCGAACGTGGCACCATGCCCGTCGGTAGCATCCCGAATAACGCCATGGGACTGGTCAACACCGGAGGCGTAATGCACTTGAGCAACACGAGGATCCAGAGCGCGACGGCCAAATGGGGGCGTTGGCGAGCCAGCAGTTGCACCAGCAGCCAGACAATCACAATCGTGGCCGTGACTTGGCACAACTGCGACCGGGCAAGCGAGACAAACTCCTGCTCCGTCATTTCTCACCCTCCTCCAGCTTATCCAACAGCTCTCGAAGTTGCTGAATTTCCTCGTCGGTAAGCGAACGATCCTCGATCAGATGCCGCACCAAGGGAAGCGTCTCGCCGCCAAAGAGCCGATCGACCAGATCGTCCACGGTTTCTCGGATCACCATCCGTGGTTTGACCGTGGGACGATATACTCGACTCCGGCCCTCGAGCTTCGACGCGGCATACCCCTTGGATTCAAGGCGGCGGAGGTAGGTTTGCACCACCGTGAACTCGGGCCGGCGGTCCCCTGGAAAGGCTTCGTGGACTTGGCGGACGGAAGCCTCCTTAAGGTTCCACAACTGACGAGCAATTTCCAACTCGCTTCGAGAAAGGGGAGGGCGTTGCGGCATGATGAATCCTTCAATGACAAATGTACGTGCCCTGTAGGATACACGTACATTTGTACTCAGTCAACAGCAATGGCTGGGTCCTGGTAAACGGAGTGCATCTCAAGCTGCGTGGACCGCTGAAACATTCGAAGCATGGGGATGCGAAGTAGTCGATCGGCTTGCGGAGTGAACTTCGGGCTGCCCTGCGGGCATGGCGGAGCGTCCGGTGGTATACTACGCCGACTGTGACACATGGATTGCCCGTCATGACGTGGTGAATAATCATGCCGAAAGATAACTCGGAAAACTCCTGGCTAGACCGCCGTCGATTCATCCAGGTGTCGCTGATCCCCGCGGCATGCGCCATCCGCGCTGGTCACTCCACGCGCCCGGTACGTGGGGAGGAAACGTCCCATGATCCCGGCAGGCCAACGCCCGAAATCGTCGATACCAATGTCCATCTATTTCAGTGGCCTTACCGCTCGCTGAAGTACGACCGCACCGGTTCCCTCGTCGGTAAACTGCGGCAACACCGCATCACGCAGGCTTGGGCCGGCAGCTTCGAGGCCGTGCTGCATAAACAACTCGACCGAGTCAACCGGCGAGTAACCGAGGAGTGCCGCGAGAAGGGAGAAGGGCTCCTGATCCCCGTGGGCAGCGTGAATCCCGTCTGGCCCGATTGGCAAGAGGACCTCCGCCGCTGCCACGAGCAGTACCAGGTGTCTGTCATTCGGCTCTATCCCGCCTATCATGGTTATGGACTCGAACATCCCGAAGTGGCTCGACTTCTGGACGCGGCCACAAAACGTGGCCTGCTTGTCCAAGTGGCCATCCGAATGGAAGACGAGCGGGTACATCATCCGAGTCTCGGGGCGCCCGTGGTTAACGCGGCCCCCCTTCCCGAACTCCTGAGTCGAATCCCCGAGGCCCGCGTGCAACTGCTCAATGCCGACACGGCCCTCCGCGGCCGATTTGTCCGCACGCTGGTCGACCAGACTCACACCACCTTCGACATTGCGGGCATTGAGACACAGGGGGGCGTGGGGCGGCTGATCGACGGAACGCACACGAGCTACCCGGTGCCGGTGCCAGTCGAGCGTCTGCTGTTCGGCTCGCATGCCCCATTCTTCCCCTGTGAGAGTTCCTTGCTGAAATTGTTCGAGTCGCCTCTCAACCTCCAGCAGCTTGAATGGCTCATGCATGCGAACGCTCGGCGTCTGCTGGGCTAACAACCCTTCACGCGATGATTCATCACAGGAGTCTTGCGATGCGATTTGACCACGACCCCCGGGAATTTGCACTCCACGCCGCCGATTATGGTTTGCCGACGCGAGACGACTGGGTCGCGATGCGTATCTGGGACATGCATTATCATGGTTTGTGGGAAGGGAATCTTCGACAGCATGAAGAAACTTTGTTCTATGTCGAGCGGATGGGAATCGAGCGGATGCTGTCGCTGGACATCGTCGGCACCCCATCGGATCCCTTGGGGGATTCCATTCCGAGCGAGAAAAAGCTGGAGCTGCGGAGGTTTCTGGAAGAGCATGCCGATCGCGTGTCCGGCCTGATTCCGATCGATCCCGGACAGCCGCGGGAAAGCTGTGAGAAGATGGAAGAGTGGATTCGCAACGGCCCCTGCGTTGGGATCAAGTATTATGGAGGAAACCCGAGCGGCATTACCTGCAGCCATCAGAACAACGTGCCGATCATCGAGTTGGCCGCTGAACTGAATGCGATCATTT
>JBJHCD010000349.1:4531-6370 GCA_050485845.1 Pirellulaceae bacterium
CATTTATATCCATACCTGGCTGGTCGTGGGGGGTGAGCCTCGACGTCCCGCCGGAGGCAATAAGGATGGTGAATCGACGCCGACCGATGTGGCCCTGTTGGCCGATCGGTTCCCGGAAGTGCCGCTGATCTGCGGTCATTCCGGCGGCGACTGGCAGTTGGGCGTCCGCGCTGTCCGATCCGCGCCGAACGTGCTGATCGAATTTAGTGGTTCTGATCCACACTCCGGACAACTCGACTACACACTGGCCCATGTCGGTCCCGAGCGACTTGTCTGGGGAGGACACGGCCCGTCGCGATCGTATGCGACCGAACTTTCGAAGGTCCTCGACGCCGACCTGAGCGATGCACAACGCCAGCAGATCTTGGGCGGCAACCTGCGGAGAATCGCCGCCCCAATTTTCCGCCAGAAGGGCCTCGCTCTTTAGTCTCCAGGGCAGAGGGGGGCGATGACGCGGTCAGGGAAAGTCACCGCAACGATGGGCAGTCGGAAAAAATACCAATCTTGGTGTTGCTCGCTCCCCCACAAGCAGCCAGACTAGGAGGCACGAACGGCACCGCTCACCAAGAACTGCGACCGGAAGACCGTGAGATCAACTATTACCTGGCCTGGGTCAAGTGGATGCGCGATGACAACGACGAAGCGGCGGAACTGGTGTTTCCGCTCTTGGCCGAGGCCGGCGACGACGAGCAGCAAGAGCGATTCCGCCAACTGTATCTCGCGGGGCGGGCAGTGGAGGCTTACGACCGGACCGAGGATGCCGGTCGAAGCTTTGCCTTGCTCGCTGAATGGCTCGACGATGATGAACGAGCGAAGGAACTCGGCGAACTGATGGAACGTCACCGGACCACGGATCCCAATGACTCCGGCTTGCTCTACTTCGAAGGGCGGATTGCCGAGCTGGTTCAACTGGGACGATTGGAGGAAGCACTGCAAGAGGCCCTGATCCATGACGCGGAGAGTTATACACCTCCCTTGACCCTGGCCACGGTTCATGCCGCTCGCCACGATATCCCACAAACGCTTCAAGCACTGGCCAAATGTCTCCGGCGAGGATGCTCGGTGGAGGAATTCTACGAGGACAAACTTCTGGGGAAGTTACTGACGAGCGATGCATTGGCCGAAGTGCGAGAACGATATCCTCCCGAGAGCCGACGCGCCCCATGAGACAGACTCGCCCCCCTGGCACCACATGCACGCCCAGCGGGGAAGTGAACTCGGCGACGGCACCGCTGATGAACACTCAGGGACGCTAATGAGAGCCTGCATGGACTGAACGGCGCGATCACGGCGGGCCCTGCCAACCCCTCGCTGGGGAACCGCGAGGCATACGTCTTGGGCTGACAAAAAAATGTAGGACAGAAAAATATGTTTGTCCGACATGTTTTTGTCAGTAATGACCGTGGAGTGCGGCTAGGATTCAAGTGATGGTGCGCGGAAGGCGAGTCGTTCACTCCATACTGCTCTCGCCCTGGCACAACATGCACGCCCAGTGGGGAAGCAAGCTCGGCAACGGCACCGCTGATGAACACTCAGGGACGCTAATGAGAGCCTGCATGGACCGAACGTCGCGATCACGGCGGGCCCTGCCAGCCCTTCGCAGAGGAACCGCGAGGCATTCGTCTTGGGCTGACAAAAAAATGTAGGACAGAAAAATATTTTTGTCCGACATGTTTTTGTCAGCAACGACCGTGGCGTGTGGCTAGGATTCAAGTGATGGTGCGCGGAAGGCGACTCGTTCACTCCATTCTGCTCTCGCCCTGGCACAACATGCACGCCCAGCGGGAAAGCAAGCTCGGCAACGGCACCGCTGATGAACACTCAGGGACGCTAATGAGA
>JBJHCD010000350.1:0-6355 GCA_050485845.1 Pirellulaceae bacterium
GGGTTGGGGTATATGCACGCGGTCCCGGAACCCAGGGTGCGCTGCGCGACCCTGGGCTTTGATGGGCAACCCTTACAGGGTTGAAATGCTGATTCGATCTGGTTGTGCGAAGGACGGTTTGGTTCGGGGCGATCTCTTCGCGCGGAAGGATTTTAAAAGGGGGACGTCATGTCGCTGGCCAGTCACGCTCCCGCCGGCTCGGGGCCGGACGGTGAGCGTGTGAGGGCAGGAGAATGGCGTTTTGGATCGAAGGTGAGGGTGCGGTTGGTGTGTTTCAGTTTTCAGTTTTCAGTTTTCAGTTTGGGGTGCTTTTCGATCTTCTCCGCCGGGGTTCATCCCCCGGGGGTTTAATGACTTGCGAGCTACCTCGGCCTCCCCCTGAAATCCTTCCGCGCGAAGACGAACCATGCGAAGGCCGCTCTTCGAGCGGCGGGTGCGGTGCAATCTCCTCGCGCGGAAGGATTTCAAAAAAAGGAGTTGGGTAGCTGGCCAGTCACGCTCCCGCCGGCCCTGGGGCCGGACGGTGAGCGGATGAGAACATGAGTCCCTCGGCGGTTTTCTGAAAACTGAACACTGAAAACTGAAAACGGTTACCGTTCTTTTTCCTTGTGGGCGAGCGTCAGGTCGTGGTCGACCATCAACGCCACCAGCGACTCGAAATCGGTCGTCGGGGTCCAGCCGAGTTGCTCGCGAGCTTTGCTGTAGTCCCCTCGCAACGTCTTCACCTCCACCGGCCGGTAATACAACGGGTCAATCTCAATATGCTCCGCCGGATCTAAATCCAACCTCCCAAACGCCATGTCCACGAACTGCTGAACCGAATGCGATTCCCCCGTCGCCAGTACAAAGTCGTCCGGCCGCTCCTGCTGCAGCATCTGCCACATCCCCAGCACGTAGTCCCGAGCATATCCCCAGTCCCGCAATGCCTCGAGATTCCCCAAATACAACTTCCGCTGCAATCCGAGCTTGATCCGCGTGGCCGCTCGAGTAATCTTCCGAGTGACAAACGTTTCGCCTCGACGAGGACTCTCGTGATTAAACAGAATCCCATTCACCGCGAACAAGTCGTACGAATCTCGATAATTCACCGTCTGATGAAAGGCATAGACCTTCGCGCAACCATAAGGACTCTGCGGACGAAACGGTGTTGTCTCCCTCTGCGGCGTCTCCTGCACGTCCCCAAACATCTCACTGGACGACGCCTGATACACCTTCACTCGCTTCCGCTTGTTCAATTGCCGAGCGGCCTCGAGCACATTCAACGCTCCACATGCCGTCGCCTGCAGCGTGTACACCGGCTGATCAAACGATATCCGTACGTGACTCTGAGCCCCCAAGTTGTAAATCTCGTCCGGCTCCAGATCCAACACAATGTTCGTGATGCTCTGGCCATCCGTCAGATCGCCGAAGTGCAAAAAGAGCCGAGTCCCCGGCAAATGCGGATCCTGATACAGATGATCAATCCGCTCCGTGCTGAAGGTACTCGAGCGGCGAATCACACCATGAACTTCATAGCCCTTCTCCAACAGCAACTCGGCCAAATACGACCCATCCTGCCCCGTGATCCCCGTTATCAAGGCCCTCGGCCCGGATGACGCGGAAGAAGAGGGAGGAGGATAAGTCATGGGGAGGAGCGGGGTTCAGCAAAGTCGCCTTTCACTCCGTGAAAGTGCGCCGGCAATTTCGTAAACGAGTTTGAACTATTCTCTTTTCGCCGAGTTACGGGGTCGCGTTAATGCCTCAACCCCGTAGGGGTTGCCCACCAGAGCCCAGGGTCGCGCAGCGCACCCTGGGTAACATCGCGCCATTATTTTCTCAACCCCGTAGGGGTTGCCCCGATTGCGGTCACCATGCGTGATTCGTTTGGCCCTGCCATACACCGTTCCATTCCGCGCGCCCCCGACGCCCCATGCCAAAATCCCGTTGCGATTCCGATTGGTACGTCGTCCGCCGCGTCGTCGTCGTCACGAGCAGCGAACCGGCCCGTGGGCAACCCCTACAGGGTTGCGGTTTTCACGCGGTACCGGAACCCAGGGTGCGCTTCGCGACCCTGGGCTTTGATGGGCAACCCTTACAGGGTTGTGAAAATAATGGCGCGATGTCACTAATTTGCAATTTGCCTTCGCGTCAGATCAGTTCGACTTCGCATTCATCCAGCAGCATGGAGGCGCCTTGCTGGATGAAATTGACCGCGACCAATAACCGGACTTCCCCCTCGCGGCGGATCACCGTCCCCTCAATGCCATGAAACTTGCCTCGACGCACTCGAACTCGTTCACCCGCCTGCAGCTTCGATTCGGGCGTCAGCGGCACGTTCCGAGCAATCAGCTCGTGGAACTGATGGAGATCCCGAGTCAACTCGGACCCATCAATCACCTCCAGCGTGCTGCATACGCAGTTCGTCTCCAACGCTCGGTAACGCTCGTCCGCTCGGCCGAACAAGAAGACGTAATTGCTGAACAACGGCAAATACGACTTGCGCACTCGACCCGCCGGCGACTTGGTCCGCTTCTCAATCACCGGACAGTAGAACGGAATCTGCATCGCGCCGAGCCGACGCATCAGTTCCTTCTCCTTCCGGGAGAGCGTGTACAGCCCCCACCACTGCCGATCTTCCGGCTCCCCAAGCACCAGTTCCTCGAACAGGTTCGCCGGGTAAATGTCAGGTTCGCGAGTCAATATCGGCATACGTTCCGTCCAAGTATTACGGGCTGCCGGCCAGGGCGAAGTACCGTGTTGGTTCGGGTGGGGGGAACAGGCTAGAAGCCTATTCTACGTTCGGGCTTCCATCCCGTATGTACTGCCGGTGCTGATGGGGGGGGGGAACAGGCTAGAAGCCTGTTCTACGTTCGGGTCGGCGCGCACTCCGTTCCCGTGGGTGACACACCCATTTTCGGCCGACCGGCCAATCGACCACCGAACAATTCAAAAGTTTCCGATTAACCCGGTAAGCAGGGAGAAAGTGGAGCGGGAGAGCAGGACCGTGGTGTTGGATCGAAGGTGAAGGTTAGTTTGGTCTGTTTCAATACCGGTTCGTGGTGGCCGCTCTTCGAGCGGCTGGTGCGGGGGCAAGGGGGTGTGTGGAGATGGGGAACGCCATGCTGGGCAACTCCGACAAAAAGTCGGGAGTTCAGTCATCGGCGTGGTGAGTCAAAACGGCTGCTAGACGGTCTTCGATGCCAAGTAGCGCCGACCAGCGGCGAAGATACCCTTCATCCAACGTCCCTTGAACAAAAAGAATGTCCTGAGCGTCCAAGAGATCGCGAGGCCGATTGGCGATCAGCTTCAACAGCAGTAAGTCCTCCGGACTAACGACCCACAACGAGTCCTCGTCCAACTCAATCCATACTCGTCTCTCGATCAGACTTCGCTGGAAATCACTCTCGGCGAGAAATACATCGACGTCCACCCCTCGGCCGTCACTCAGGTACGTTCGAATCTTGACAATGGGCATGCCCGCCACATTGTCCACCCAACCTGTTTGATATTGATCCGGAACCGAGTACCCCAACGTCTGCACGGCGCGAAACCATTCGGGAAGCCTGGTTCGCTCGAGCAAAATCGTAAAATCCACATCGTTTGTCGGGCGAGGTAACCCGTGCACTCGGACAGCTAACCCGCCCATCACCGCATACGGAATATTCAAGGAATCAAAGCAGGCCACCATGGCCTTCAAAGTAGACTCGAGTTGACTCATTCCTCCTCTCGAGCAGCTCGGCGCTCGGCAAGTCGCCGCTCGGAGGCGGCAATGGCCGTCAACATCGCTCGATTCCGAGCGTCATTTTCACGCTCCAGAAGCTCAAATTTTCTGTCGATCTGCTCGGGAGTGCCAACCAACAAATACCTTTCGCTCTCCCGCTGCAACTCCAACGTCAACCGCAGCCGCTCGGCAGGCGTCATGCGACGATACATCTCAAGCGTCTTGTCAGAAAGCATTGTGGGCGGGGAGTGTTGGGTTTTCAGTTTTTAGTTTGGGGTGCGAGGTGCGATTTGATCTTCTCCCCCGGGGTTTATTCCCCCGGGGGTTGAATGACTTGCGAGCTACCTAGGCCTCCCCTCTAAAATCCTTCCGCGCGAGGACGAACCATGCGGAGGCCGCTCTTCGAGCGGCCGGTGCGGGCCAATCTCCTCGCGCGGAAGGATTTTTTCAAGAAAAAAGGGGGAGGCTCGTAGCTGGCCAGTCACGCTCCCGCCGGCCCTGGGGCCGGACGGTGAGCGGGGCCGGACGGTGAGCGGGGCCGGACGGTGAGCGGGCCCGGACGGTGAGCGGGCCCGGACGGTGAGCGGGCCCGGACGGTGAGCGGGACGAACGGTGAACGGGCCGGACGGTGAGCGGGACGAACAGGCTAGAAGCCTATTCTACTTAATGTTTCCCGTTCGAGCTGACGGCGACTTCCAGGGCTTCCTCGGGATCGTCGCCGTAATAGCTCTTGGCCACCTTGTCGCGGTACTTGTACGCACTGCCGTAGCGAGGTCCATACTTCTTGCCGTAACTGTAACTGCTGTAGTCGCTCCCTTTCCCCACTCCATTCACCACGACCCCCAACACCTTCGCTCCCACCTCCTCCAAGGCCTCCAGCGTCTGCTCACTGGTCACTCGAGCCGCCTTGGTCAATCGCAGCACCACCAACACTCCGTCCACTCGAGGCGCCACGTTCAACGGATCCGTCACGGCCAGAATCGGCGGAGTATCGACGATGATCAAATCATACTGCTCACGCAGCACCCCCAATAACTCGTCAAACTCACGCGACGTCAATAACTCGGACGGATTATGCGGCCGGCGACCGCAGGGGAGAATGCTGAGGTTCTTCACCTCCGATTCCTGCACCACGTCGGCAATTTCCATGTCGCCGTCAATCACTCCGGTCACGCCGACCGTGTTGTCCACTCCAAAAATCTTGTGGACGCGAGGACGCCGGAAGTCGGCATCCACCAGCAGAACTCGCTTCCCGGAATTGGCGACCGTCACCGCCAGGTTGGAAGCCAGCGTGCTCTTGCCATCCCCCGGATTCGGACTGGTGACCTGAATCACCCGCTGCCCACCTCCTCGAGAACTAAAATACAACGATGTTCGAACCGCTCGGTACGCCTCGGCCAGTTGCCCTTGCGGTTCAAAGACCGAACGCAATTCCGGAGCCATGGAACTGGTGATGGCGATCTTCTTTCGCTCCCGCCGCGATACGCCCGGCAGCAGCGGGATGTTCCCCACCACCGGCACGCCCAAGTAATTTCGAATGTCGTCCGGGCTGCGGAAGCGACGGTCGGCCAGGTCCACGACATAGCCCAGGCCCAATCCGGCGAAGGTTCCCAAGACCGTGGAGATCGCCATCACAATCAACAACCGCGGCTTGACCTGACGCCCCAAGTCGGGAACATGAATCGGCTGCAGTTCGATCCCCTCCCGGTCCTTGATCAGATTCAACTCCTCCAACCGCTTGAAGATCACCTCGAACATCCGAGCCTTCCGGTCAATCTCGGCCTTGTACGTCTCGTCCTTGATGTAGTAATCCATCAACTCCTTGGAGGACGCCTTCTCCGACTCGAACCGCTCGTCCATCTCGGCGATCACCTGGTTGTTGATCTTGATCTGTTCCTTCAGCGAGTCGATATAGACCTCGTAGTACTTCTCATCGAACGACTGCTCTTCGGCCAGGTCGAGCGGCCCGCGCTCTTTCTCCATGTCGGCGATATATTTCCGAGTGGTCTCGATCCGCTTGCGAATCTCGCTCACTCGAGGATGATCCTTCCCATACCGCTCGACCAACATCTGCTCCTCGACCAAAAGCGGGAAAAGCTGCATGTGGGACATTCGAGCGAGGTCGGCCGGCAGAGTGCTTTTTTCCAGGCCGACCAGCGTATTCAAGGCATCGCGATTCGCCCCGGTCTCCAGGGCGAGACGAATGGAATCGATCTGGGCCTGCAGCTTCAGGTTGTCCAGCAGCGTCTGAGCCCGAACTTCCTCGATTTGCGTGAGCCGAGTTTCATGGATGTTTTGAGCCGACTGGCTGCTGACGAACAGCGGCGAATCCTGCCGGAACTGACGGTACTCGGCCTCCAGATCGCTGACCTGCTTTTCCAGCTGATTCTTCGCGTTCGTAATCAGTTCGACCGTCTCGTCGCTCGACTTGTCGAACATCTCCCGCAGGAAGTCGCGGTAGGAGGCGATGATGGCGTCCAGGACCAGCGGGCATTCTTCCTGGTAGGGACTCTCGTAGCGGAGTTCCAAGACCGATCCGGTCTTTCCACCGGAGGTCTTCTTGTTTCCCCCTTCCACCAGGAGATGCTTTTGCACATAACCTTCGGTTAGTGGCTCCTCGCGGATTTTGGCCAGGGGGCCCGAGTTGAGTTTTTC
>JBJHCD010000351.1:0-4757 GCA_050485845.1 Pirellulaceae bacterium
GCATGAGGATCGGCACGTCGGAGCCGGCACGGATGCGCCTGCATATCTCGAACCCGTCGAGATCGGGCAGCATGATGTCGAGGATGACGGCATCGGCACCGTTCGCGGCCAGATCCGCGAGCCCCTGTTCGGCCAGCGCCGGATGAATCCGAGCGGCTCGCGAGACGATTCGGTTGTGACGCTGCAGAACGACGTTCTGCCGCAATTCGTTCGCCTGATTCGTCAAGGCCGTGATTTCGGCGTTCAGGCCGGTTCTTCGCCCGACTTGATACGTGCGTTCCTGCTGAAGAATTTCCGATTCCGCATCATAGGCGGCCAATTCGGCCTCCAAGGTGGCGATTCGCGCCTGCCGATTCTGTCGTCGGCCACGGAGCATCGTCCGCCGCGCATTGGTCACCGCCGGAGGGACTCCCGCTTCGGGCGGAGCAGCCAATTGGTTGTCGAGCGTCTGAAGCTGCTCGCGAAGCGTCGCCAACTCCCTGGGGATCTCCAATCGCCGTGCCGCTCGGCGCTCGGGCTCGCTGGCCAACTCCTCCAACCGCTGCGTCACCTGCTCCAGCTCGCCCTGCCGCTCCCCGAGCAATCGCTCCAGTTCGGCGACTGTCGCCGTCGGCGGGGCCGTGGGAATCCCCGCCTGCTCCCGCTGACGTGCCAGCTCCTGTAGCTCTTGTAGCCGAGCGGGAACGCGTTCGGCTCGCCCCTGAAGTTCCTGAGTCCGGGCCTCTTCCTGGGCCGCTTGCTCTAGTTCGCTCAGCGCGGCCTGATAGTTCTCTTGAACCCGCGACTTGGCTTCCTCATCCAGGTCCGAGGCTTCCAAGGCGGCCAGCGCCTGCTGAATCCCCTCCGCGGTTTCGACAGGCCCATTGGCCGATAGGGGAGGGGGTGGGGCGGGAGGGGCAACTTGCCCGAACACCACCACGGGGAAGAGCAGACCCCAGCCGACGCACAAGAGAAGTGCAAGGCGGGAAAGTCCGCGCGGAAAAGGGACCCGAGTCATGGTCGCTCCGTCGATCCAGGGTGTGACGAGTCGTTGGCTGCTGCTACTCACCAATGAGCGAGGCAATCGCCTCCTTCTTCTTGTCCGCGTTCCCCTTCGCCAACGAGGGCCCGAGCTTCTCTCCCAACATGCGCTCGAAAGCCTTCTCCAGATCGGACTGACTCAGCAGGTTGCGGCTGCGGTAAAAGCGTACCTCGTTCAACCGTTCCCAGACAGGGGTCTCCGATTGCAGTAACTGCCCGACTCGACGCAGCGTATTCTCCGCGTTGATCCCCTGCGGCATGTCCCGCATGACAAGATGCTCGTCGATAAAGGTGAACAACTGGTCGGCCACCTCGGGGACGGGGTCCCGGTCAGGCCGCTTCTCCCGGTCGTTCTGGACGCGCATGTTGTTCAAGGCTCGAGCCGGAGTGTCTTTCACCGGTTCGCGTTTGGCCACGTCGTAGAGAACGGTTCGCGTGGTATTGTTGATGATCCCGTTGCGGCGATTCTCGGAAACTTCCACTTGGAACATCACGACGACGTCCAGTCCCTGCTCCCTGGCTCGGTCCAGCAAAGCTTCTCGCCGCCCCACGCCCAGCATGACGAGACCGGGCAGGATTTGCTGAGCTTCATCTTCCCGAGCATCCCGATCGCCACCTCGAGTGGAGCCTCCCGGCGTCCCATCCATCCCAGGAGCCCCATAACCATAATCCATGCCCCCCATGGACGCGTCATATCCACCCGGCATGCTGACTCCACCAGGCCCCGGCATTCCCACGGAGGCTCCCGGCATCCCCGGGGCTCCGCGACCCGCTGGTCCCGAACCAGGCGCCGGAGTGGCGGGCTTGAGCGCATCAGCCAAGACCTCGCCGAAGGCTCCCCCCTCCTTAATTCTCTTTTCAAATCGCTCGAGAATTTCCTCCCCCAAGTCACCGGTATATTTTTCCACCAACTGGCGGCCGGCACTGTTTCCGGTCCGACCTCCTCCCGGGCCGCCGTAACCTCCCGGCATCCCGGCGCTCATGCCGGCACTCGGGTCCGAATAGCCCCCCGCGCCGGGCCCGCTTCCGCCACCACCGCCACCACCTCGGCCACGTCCTTGGACACTGGGGGTCTGCGTGGTTCCGATCGGCTTCGGATCACCGTCGTAATTGCCCGAGGAGTAGTCGACGGCAATTCCCCAACGGACCGCGACGGCCGGACGCTGCAGAGCGGGGACCCAACCCATTTTTCCGTAGTTGTTGCGGGCTTCCTTGTCGTTGGTCAGGAAGTCAGCGAATAGATAGCGGAACGCTTGCTGATGATTCCCCTCCTGGAACGCCTGATGCGATTTTTCAGCGAAAGTCAATTCCCGAGGAGGTTCGGCAGGCTGCCGTCCGGCGGGGCCCATCCCCGGTCCAGCTCCGTAGCCGGGTGTCCCTCCATAACCGGGCGCGCCGGGGTAATCGGAACCGTATCCCGGAGGATAGGAGACACCACCGGGAGTTCCACCTGGAGTTCCCCCTGGGTGAGTATCATAGCCGGGCATCATTCCCGGTCCCGAGCCATAACCGTAGGGATCCGATCCGGGATCGCCCGGCATCCCGGGTGCTCCGCCCGGCGTGCCTCCTGGCATGCCGGGTGTTCCTCCCGGCATTCCCCCGGGCATGGAGGTTGGCGACGTATCGGGACTGTTGAGCGGTGGCATCATCGATCCGGGAGTTCCTCCCGGGGTTCCCGCGTTTCCCGAACTGTCGGGAGTCAACATGCCGGGGCCACCGGAAGGTGGCATCGTGCCATCCGGGCCACCCGGCATCCCAGGACCACCCGGCATCCCAGGGCCACCCGAGGGGGGAGTACCACCGGGCGTGCCTCCCGGAGGTGTCATGCCCGGCCCGCCACTAGGAGGCATGGTCCCCGCCGCGTCCTCCGGTCCGCCCGGCATCGTTCCGGTCTGATCCTCCGGCAGGCCGCTCGGGCCTCCGGGAGTTGTCGAGGCAGCATCGCCAGGGCCACCAGGAGTTGAACCACCCGGCGGAGTCGTGGGACCGCTCGGCGGCATGGAGGGGGGGACGGTCGAGTCATTCTGGGCGACCGGTCCGGGGGAAGAGGTTTCGGAACTGCATCCTGTCAAACTGAGAATCCCCAGAGTCGAAATCGTCAACAGGACAGGCAGCCAAGTGGTACGCATGTCACACCTCGGTGAAAAATCCCCGCGTCGCAATGCCGAGAGTCGCTCGGTTTTCGCCTTCATTATGTCAAACTTGCCGAAGAATTCCAAACCGCTGGTCGAATTTTGCCCACCTGAGTCCCACCTTCCAAATCTCATCCCACCCACTCCCTCCACTCTTGCTACGCTCCTCCCCTCTCTTCCCACTCCGCAGGCTCCCCTCTCAAAACACGACTTCCCCACCTCTTCCTACCGTCCTCCCGCGAGCTTCCCCACTCCTGGAACCGCCAATTTCGCCACGGTCCTTTAGCCACCGCAACTTCCAGTTACAATCAGACAGTTACAAATCCTACCCATCCGGCCATCGAGAAAACTTCCGAGCCCACAGTCAAGGATCGAATCCATGCCGCGAAACCTCTGCCGCCGACCACGAAGCACGGACGGAGTTCCACTTCCCCAGCTGCTGCTCGGGATCTCGCTGATCTGGACCGGTATCGTCACGACGAATGGACCGGCGCCATGGCCCCTGTCCTCCGCGAGAGCGGAAGAGGAAGCCCAGAAGGACGAGGTGAATACGGATGAAGTGGCGAAGGATAAAGAGAAAAAGAACGAGGTGATTCCGCACGGCCAGAGTCAACCTCCCGGTCCTCCACTCTCGCCCGAGGAAGCCCTCGAGCGGATGACGGTTCCCGAGGGATTTCAGGTCGAACTGGTCGCCGCGGAACCGGATCTGGTCAACCCGGTTGCCATGACGTTTGACGAGCAGGGAAGAATCTGGGTGACCGAGAGTCTCGAATATCCTCGGCTGGAGGCGGGGCCGGGCCGTGATCGGATCAAGGTCCTGGAGGATACGACGGGAGATTGCAAGGCCGACAAAGTCACGATCTTCGCCGATGGCTTGAACATCCCCTCGGGAATCGCGGTCGGCCACGGCGGCGTCTGGGTTGCCAACTCGCCCGATATTCTCTTTCTCCAAGACACGACGGGAGACGGCCGAGCGGACCATCAAGAAGTTGTGGTGACAGGTTTCGGTCGTGCCGACACCCATGAACTTCCCAACTCCTTGACCTGGGGCCCGGACGGCTACCTCTACGGTCTGAACGGCGTCTTCAACCCCAGCCACGTCAAGCAGGGGGACCGCGAGTTTCGCTTCACGTGTGCCCTGTTCCGCATTGACCCTCGAACCCGAGAATTCGAGCTATTCGCGGAAGGGACCAGTAATCCCTGGGGAATCGCCTGGGACCCGGAGGGAAGCGCGTTTCTCAGTGCCTGCGTGATCGATCATCTCTGGCACATCACCGAAACCGGATACTATCACCGACAAGGGGGCCCCTATCCTCCACACACCTGGAAGATCGAGTCGATTGTCAGTCACAAGCACCAGAAGGCCGCCTATTGCGGGATTCACTATTTCGACAGCGACGCCTACCCCGAACCGTATCGGGATCGGCTGTACATGGGGAACATCCATGGTAACTGCATCAACGTGGATCAGCTGACGCGACGAGGTTCCACATACTTCGCCGAGCCGAACGACGATTTTCTCTCGGCCAACGATGTCTGGTTCATGCCCGTGGCTCAAAAGACCGGGCCCGATGGCTGCCTGTACGTGCTCGACTGGTACGACCG
>JBJHCD010000351.1:4767-6355 GCA_050485845.1 Pirellulaceae bacterium
CTATCATTGCGACCAGGAGGCCCGCCGCGATCCGGAAGGCATCGATCGCCTGCATGGAAGACTCTACCGGATTCGCTATCAGGATACTCCGCGAGCCGAACCGTTCGATCTGACGAACGAATCAAGCGAGCAACTGGAGGCTCGACTGCACAGTCCCAACGTCTTCTTCCGCGACCTGGCAACTCGCCTGTTGGCCGAACGGCAAGATCCTTCGGCCAACGTGAGACTCGAGCAGTTGGTCTTCGATTCAGACGCACCGCGAAAGACGCGACTTCACGCCCTCTGGGCGCTCGTCAGTCAGCGTCAGCTTTCGCCCGAACTATATACTCGCCTGTTCGAGCATCCCGACCCGACATTTCGAGCCTGGGGGGTCCGCGCGGCGGGCAACCAGCGCGACGTGACCGAGGCAACTCGGGAACAAATCGCCGCCCTGCGAGCCGACGCCTCGCCCGATGTTCAATTGCAAGTCGTGATCGCCGTCGGCAAGATCCCGGACATGGAGCCGATTTCGATCCATGCCGAGATCCTCAGCCGCTGCGGGGACGATCCACTCATCCCCCAGATCGTCTGGCAGAACCTGCACCCGCTTCTGGAAACGCAGGGCCCCGAGTTCCTGGCCGAGGTGCGGAAGTATGACGTGGCCGAGTCGCCTGGATTGCGTAGCGTGCTCCCTCGAGCGACCGAGCGGATCCTGGGAGGTGGAAGGTAGTGCTGTCACGAACTTGTCTCCTTTTGGAAGCCGGCGAGAAATCTCAAGCCCCAGGGACTCGGCATTGGTTCTTCGGCCTGGCACTGCTCCTGCTTCTCAGCGGCGGTGCACCGGCGGCCCTCCGCGGCGATGATTCCTTTCGTCCCGAAGTCGTAGTCGGGTTGCTGGAGCTGATCCTCGATGTCGATCCCGAATCGGCTCGCGGAACTCTTGGAACGTTGCGAGAGAAAATCGTCAGTGGGGAGTTGAGCGAGCAACGAGTCGCCGAGTTGCGACCGCGTCTGGAGTCGCTGCTGAAACCGATTCAAGAGCAAGGTGCTCCCCATCCCCTCCATGCCGACGCGATCTTGCTGGCGGCCGCCTGGGGGGACTCGGAGGCCGCGAGGGGCTTGAGCGACTTATTCGAGAACGAGCAGCTTCGGGACTCGACTCGAGCCGAAGCGGTACGCCTGTGGCTCGGGCAAGTCGATTCAGACGAAGTTCCAGGGCGGCTGCGGCAGATTCGCGAACTGCTGGAGAAGTCCACGACGCAGCCAGAACTTCAGCAGTTGGTTCTGCAGGCGGTCGGGCAAATTCGGCATCCGGAAGTGGCGACTTTTTTTCTGGAAGTTCACAAAAACCTGAATCCGACGTTGCGGTCCCAAGTGATCGAACTGATGACTCGCCGAGCGGCCTGGAGCAAGGCACTGCTGCGGGAAATCGATCACCAGCGGTTGCCGGCGTCCGTATTGAACGCGAATCAGGTGGCCCGATTGCAGTCGAGCCCGGATGAATCTCTGGTGGAACTCAGCCGCCAAGTCTGGGGGACGGTTCGCCTGCAGCGAAATCCTGATCGCCAGCGGGTGATCCACGAAGTCCGAGAACTGATCGAGCAGGAGG
>JBJHCD010000352.1:0-6352 GCA_050485845.1 Pirellulaceae bacterium
TTGAACCTTACCTATCACAACGTGCTGGAACTCGAAATCTACCCAGGATCGCGATACGTGTATCCCTGACCGCTGTTCTCTTATCGGTCTTGCTCGTTGTGATCGGTTGTGGCGGGGGTGGACCGCCGCCCAGGCCGGAAGGGGTCAAGGTTGGCGGAAAAATTCTGCTTCCCAATGGGTCTCCGCTCACGGGTGGCACGCTCATTCTCCGACCCGAAGCAGGTTTGTACGGGGCCACCGCCCAGATTCAACCGGATGGTAGCTTTAAGCTGCGGGACACTTCCAACACCGAGACCGTGGTGCAGGGCAAGTATCAGGTTTTTGTGACCTTTCCAAATCCCGCCCACGATAACTTTCGTGAGACCGTGAACCGACGTTACCAGGAAAGCGAGGACGGCGACTCCGACCTCATCGTGGAGATTCAAGGCCCTACCGACGATTTGGTGATTCACTTCAATCGATGACACGGGGCCAGATGACACTGGCCCCGGCGGTAACGTTCCGACCTTCGCTCGCTCAGTCCAGGCCGGCGGAGACACCTTCCAGTTCCCCAATCGGAATTTCGGGCTCGGACGCTGTCCCCTCCTCTCGCGTCAAGCGAGAATCGAGCGGAACGGTGGCGGCAAAGAAGCCGCCATTTTGAAGGAAGAAGGCATTGTCGACAATCCCACCGGCATAGTCGAGTCGGTAGCCGCGTCGAGCGATATCGTCGCCGGTGAATTGAGCCCCGGTCAATCGATGCCAGGTCCCGCCGGTGTCCCGTGCCCATTGATTGCCGTAGTGGGCTTTGCGAGTCAGCCAGCCATTCCGGTCGGAAAAGTTTTCCAGGAAGCTGTGCAGACCGGTTAGATGCTTGTCGGTTGCCGGTCGAAGAAAGCTGGCAATAAGCTGCCAGTCGTTCTCCTCCGGGGCAAAGAACCAAGCCGAGTAAATGGTGTTCCCCCGGCCATCCGGTGTCGCTCGGTTCAAAAACCGGTAGGTCGTTCCGGCCTTCCAAGGATAACGCAAGTAACTCTGGCCTCCCGATCCCTCATTGCCGAATTCACCCGCATGGACGTCCTTTCCCTTGGCAAGTAGCACGATCCGCTGGTCTTCAGGGATTTCCCGAGGATTATCGGTACGGAAAGGGCTCCAAACCGAGAACAGAATGCGACGCTCGGTGGGGCTGTTCACTTGCATTCCGAAATATCCCTCACCGAATCCGTTCGCCATGAAGAACGATCCGATAGGGTCGTAGCCAGGGGCCGCTCCATCATCCGGCACGGTCAGTTCACTGTAATACCATTCGAATTGGCGATTTCGCGGCACGTTGTAGCGGAGATGAACCGAAGGTCCCCGCCGCCCCCAGTAAAACCGGTTGCTTTGGTTGTCCCGGACGTAGGTCAGCGTCAGGTCGGGTGTGGAGGAGATCACTTCCAGATTGGTGATTTCCGCGAACCGAGGGCCGGTCCGTTCGATTCCCTGTAGATCGATCCGCACATATCCCGGCTCCGTGACCGAAAGAGTTCCCAGAGGCACAATCGTTGGCTCGGCACCCTGCAGCGTGACAACCCAGGGATCGCGATCCGCGCCGGGCACGCTGGCTTGGATGGTGGATTCTCCCCGAGACACGCTCACCTCCAAAGCAAGACGGAGGTCGGCCGGCCGGCCGACTCGGAAGAAAATCGAAATGACCGTTTCGGGTTGGTCCCATGCCGCGCGACCTCGCCGCCCTCGTCCGGTGTCTCCCTGAGTGACGAATGAATTTCCATCCAGTGGAATCGATGCCCGCTGCAAAGTTTCGGCTTCGTCCGGCTCACCGCAGTGGGAGTCTATCGCTTGCTCGGAATCCGAATTGTTCTGCTGGACGGCTTCTTCCGGATCTTCTGCCTCTTTTTCTTCTACTTCTACTTCGCTCGTATGGGGCTGGGCCAGTAGCAGTTTCCGGGCCGGGCGATCGATTCCAATCAGGCCTCCCGTGACCGGATCATGGGCGATTCCCTGCCCCCAGAATGGCGCGGGGACCGTTTCCACGTACACCAGTGTCGAGCCATCTTCGGGCAGCTTCACCTTGTGCAGCTCCCGTTCATGGTGACTGGTGACCAGAAATCCATCTTCCCACCAGAGACCCCCCGACACGCTCATCGAGCCCAGCTTCTCAATGACTTCGGAAGGAAACAGCCAGCGGCCAGTCTCTTGCCATTGGTCATCGAATCGAGCCAAATAGCCCTTGGCGTTCTCGTCGCCATAGAAGGCGAACATGCACCACCACTGATCGTCATGGCGAATCGCCCAGGTGAGACTACCATCGGACTCGCCGAAATCCTTCCAGACGGTCAGTTCCATCGTTTCGGGATCGAGGACTCGGATGTCGCTCGATTCCGGCTGTTTCGGGAAATTGGAATGAGCACAGTACAGCTTTCCGTCCCAGAAGAAGCCGCTATTGAGATGTTCGGCCTCACCCGTGCTGACCGCAACTTGTTCTCCCGTCTCCCGATCATGCTTGGCGATTCGCCGGTTGTTGATGGCATAGACATGCGTTTCCGTCGCCGCGGCAGCCTGGAAGGCATCTTCCGACGGAATTTCACGAGTCTGCACCCAGGGGACTTGCGCGTCAGCGGGGGGCACGGTGACGAGCAGAACGCCCCAGAGAAGTAGCGGCAGCATCGATGGTGGATTCAGACAGGGCACAACGTGGCTCCTCGCGGCATAAACTCGACATGGGGGTGAAAGGACAATATACCACGCGTTGTCGATCCGGATGCCACACCCTGAGTTGTCATTTGTCGGTTTGAGACCCTTTTGCTAATGCGGGATACGTCCGAGGGAAATCGATCCCATTCGTCCGAGTTCTCCAAACGGTTGCGGGCCAGGGCCGGGGCCAGGGCTAAACCCGGAACGTCAGTTGAGGTATTTCAGCATCGCGTTCCTCTTCGCGGCTGCGTCAAGGAAGTAGTCACGAAGTGTTTCGTACCAAGTGACCAAATATCCCACGGCGTCATCGTCGGGATCACCCCAGATTTCTGGGTAGATGGAGTTTCGTGACAGATCTGACGCGATGTATCTCGTGCGCAGTACATCCGGCGTGATGTCTCTCAGTGCCTCAGCGGCTGCCCGTACCTCGTCAGCAGTCAAGTACCTCGCAGGTCCATATCCAACATCGTCGCCTAACTCGGTGCCACCGAGAACGACATTTACCAGCGGTGGTTCCCCGCCCCAGGCATCCCCAGTCAGCAGGAAATGAATGCCGTGCCACGCCTTGTCGACATCAATGTTGCCTTCTCGCTCCTCGTCATCAGGGTAGATGAACGATTCGACGTCTGATGGATTGGCGATCAAATCCGCCAGCTCCTCCGATGAAAGCTGCAGAAAGTTTCCAATCATGGACATGTTGGATTCATCCCTAAAAAAGTCATTCTTCGGCTACCACTCAATCGGCAGGTCCTTCGGCTCGTTCCTCGCGAAGTCAAGGCCTTATCTGTCACACAGCTACGCGAGCACAAACGCACCGTCCCGAAAGTCAATTCTGCATGATTGCAATTCGGGCGCTAATTCCCTAGCGATGACAATGGGAATCCCTTGTGATTGAAGGATGCAATCCCGCCCGTCCGCCAATGCAAAGTCGAATTGTATCAAAACCTTTCGATAATCCGAAGGAACTGGCGTTACGCGAACAACGACATCTGCATCAAATCGGCCAGCTGAATGCCGCCGCCCTATCTCACCGGCCGCGGCATCAGTTAGAGCGAGGACATTTCCAAAGTTGTCAAACGTCGAGTGGGCCATTCGATTGTCAGCATGGAAGGCTGCGTTGTCGTCAACAGCCACATAGGCCAGCACAGTGATCGGAAACGCGCGGTTGCAACGTTCGCATTGAATGCGCTCGCCAAGCAACTCTTGCTTCATGACGGGAATGAAGTACAGATGAAAGTACTTCCATTTCCGGACTAACGTGAAGTCGCACTTAACGTCGCATTGAGGGCAATGGAATTGCCCTGTCTCCTCTCTTCGGTCACGATCGCAATGGCCCTAGATGATCATCGATGTCTGTTGTGTAACACCTGATTCAAGTAAGTTGCCCATGCGGCATCGCGGCAACCGGCAGTTTAGCCGATCGAGTTGGTGGTGGCCAGCACTTCCGTTCGTCCTCTCGTTATCTGTGCCCACAAGGCCTCGTCCTTGGGTCGGTCCCCCGGGGTCGCCGATTCGGAATCAGCTGCCGTGTCGAAGGTGACGATGCGATGGGATCCCGAGTGGAAGGTCATGCAGCCCTTCTCCACGGGCACGTCCACATGGGCCACCCAGGCGGTCAAGGTGACGGGCGCGCCACGAACGGGGAAAGCAGGCTCGTCGACTGGAGTCAACACCTGGGGCACGTGCAAGAAACCCCGCTCCCGATAACGACTCAAGTCCTCGTCGTCGACCATGATCCGTCTCCTGGTGTGGTCCTGGGACTAAGCGAGTCTGGGAACCTCTGACTCACCGGAAAACCTGCCTGAACGTCAGCCGCAGGGCGGCCGCGAAAGGAATCAGATTACAACATTCGCTGGCCACCGCCGCTCCCGTGGATGCGATGGTTCGCCGCAAACGTCGTCTGAACAAATGCGAGAAGACGATCACGTTCGTTTATCGACGCAATCGCATCGTAGGGGATCCAGAGCGAAGAACTCCATGTCTGGAAGAAGTTTACACCATCGTCGAAGATATCAGCACACCGAAAAGACGACCAAGGCACTGTCATGTCGAAACCCCTTGACTCAAGTCTATATCCCGAATCGGACATCGTGATGCGGCAAACCGCGTCCAACCATCCAGAACGCTTCAATAACCAGATGTTGTAAAGGTCGTCAACGCGGTAGGCATGAAAAGAGCCGATGGTAAACGCCGCCAACCCTATGGACCAGAAAATCGGGGCGCTAAAGGCGAGAACGGCAGCGGTGAGCAGCAAAAGGGCTGCGCAGGGCCAACGCGCGAACATCCACAGCGTGCGAATAGCGTGTCGTCGTCGAGTACGGTCAATGGCGTCGATGACGTATTGGGAATCCATCATAAATGTGGCCACAACTGGGACAGATAGCAGACCGTCTTGATCGCTGCCTGCAGGTCGACACTGAGGTGGAGCATAAGGATTCGTCACGATTCATCAGTCGGCCCGCGGCCGCGAAAGAGTCTGAATTGGTTCTGCCACGGTTTCATTCTGGTAGGCCACCTTCAGACCTGCCGTCGCCGGGTGGAATACCAATTGACCCGTGCGTCCGCTGGTTCGGACCTCAGCGGTAAAGCGACCCCACGCGGGGTATTTTACCAGATGAGGTGACGATGGCGGAACCAGCTCGGTAGCGTTCGTGTACCCCCCAGGGCCGACGCGTCCCACGAGACACACCCGCCCGCCCTGACAACACGCACGCCCAGCGGGAAAATGAACTCGGCAACTGAGGTGACGAACACTCATGGACGCAAATCAGACCACATGGACCGAACGTCGCGATCACGGCGGGCCGCAGCCAATCACCCACCAGCGACCAGTTGGTAGTTCCTCCCGGTAACACGGCCGGCCGATTTGTCCCATCAGTGTCCATCAGCGTTCATTCGCGGTTTCCCACTGAGGTCCCCCACCTCCAGGAAGCCTACCACGACAAACTGGGTCGAACGGTCGATAAGCCACCAGCGTAGGAAAGGATCAAGCGACGAACGATTCGGACAACGCGGCCGGAGTTTGACCTTGCCGAGCTTCGCAAGCCAGCCGGCCTATTCCGGCTCCCATGCATGCGATGGTTATCCGCAGGTTTGCTGGTGATTCCAACTCAGCCGAGCATTTCGGCCGCAATGGACAATGACGCCGCGTGGGATACAATGCAGATAGCCAAAAGGAGGAAGTTGATGAACAAAATTGTAGTCCAAAACGACATTGCAGAGCAGATCCGGCATTCAGATGGTCAGATTGAACTGGTTGACAGTGATGGTCATCGAGTTGGTGTGGTGCGCCGCCCGCCAACGCAGGAGGAGATTGCAGTGGCGAAATCACGGGTTGGAGTCAAGGGGACAAAAGTGACGATCGAGGAGTTGATCGCGAAGGTTGAGTCATTGTGAATTACAATGTCGTTCTGTCGATGGAGGCAGTTGAAGAAGTGTTGAGAATCACGATGGCCAGCAGTTCGAAAGCTTCGGTGGTTAAAGCGTCAAAGCAAATACAACAATCATTGACAGATGATCCTGCAGACGCAGGCGAGCATTTAAGCGAGGGTTTGTATTTCACTGCACTTTAGAGGCCCTAACAAAACCGTATGTCATTGCATCAAGATTCCAAAACAGATCAGGCTTTTAGCGAGTGCAACAAACCCGTTGTGAATATCAATGCGACGGTCATACCGAG
>JBJHCD010000353.1:0-6350 GCA_050485845.1 Pirellulaceae bacterium
GCCAGGGGTGACCCTTTGTCGGCGGCGGATCGATGTTGTATCCGCCGGGAAATCCGTCGCCCGCGGCGTAGGTCGGTGGGAACAGCACTCCGTCCTCGCCTTCGACCGGCATCAGGTGCTCACGTAGCACCACTGCCGCCGGGCCCTCTCGACCGGATAGCCAGCTATCGAATTGATCTAGTTTGACGCTCATTGGAGAACTCCTTGAAGGGTTGCGGGGAGAAAGGCTTTGTGTTTCTTCTGATCGGTTCGGAACGCATTCTCGAAACGATAGTTGGCGCCGGTCACCAGCAATGTGAGCCCTGAAGCCGCGACGGCAGCGAGACAGGGCGACAGCGGTGCCCTCCATGTGCGGTAAACAAAGACGCGCCGATGATCGGTGGGGCTAGGCCTGAAACGCTGAAGGCCTACCAAACTTAAGAACTCGACCGCCGGATAGGCGGCGGAAGTCATCTTCAAGCTGTCCGGCGAAAAGCCGATGTCGATCGGCTGGGCGTTCCAGCCTCGACGTCCGTCGAAGTAGAACGGCTCAACCTTCTTCCTCGAGTTGTCTGGGTCATAAACCACGGCGGCATGGTCGAACGGCCTGTTTGGTTTTCCCACATGTATGATCGCCGCCTTCATGGCTTGAGCAATCCGCACGCCACGCATGCTACCCGCCCAGACCTTCAGCCTCCGGCCACCGGCGTGCTCGTCCTTCCACCAGTCCAGCGTGAGATCGAACGGCGTGCCCAACCGCATCGGTGAGGCCGTCTCGTCGGCGGGGTCCAGCGCCTCCAATTTCGCCTTAATGACCGCACTCCACAGTTCGGGCAGCATGCCCGCCGCTTGGATGCAGAACTCGCTGCCTGCAAACCACCCTTCCGCTCCTGGCCAGAGCCGGTCGGCGAGTTCCAGCAGGCCGCAGCAGGCGAAGAACTGACCAGGGTTGGTCAAGTCGACATTGACGGTGATGTTGGGTTCTGGATGGGTCATGATTTGCCTCTGTTTTCCGAAGCGTTTTCGCTGGGGTTAGCGCTGGCGCTCCAGTCGGCGGCCCGAAGCAGGGACTCGAGGTACGCCAGGCCCCAGCGCCCGTACCGACGTTGGAGGCGGGCGTAGCGGCGCATGACTTCGTGGGCGGCGTCCTGGTTCTGCTGCGTGTTGTAGCGTTCGTGATCGTAGGCCTGCGGCGGGAAATGTGGGCGGGCGTACCCGTGGTGAGCGGCGACCAAGTGCAGGACGACGTCTCGCATCTCGTCGTTGAGCTTGGCGAATCTGGCGGCTTGGCCACCGTTGGCGTGGAGCGCATCGAGCAGGGAGCCGAACTCGTGGCGATAATCGCTCAGATTGCGTTGACGCCAGCGCGGCCCGTCGGCAGGCTTGCCAGGCTTAGCGTGCCAGTCGGCCGGGTTTGGGTTGCCGATGGAGCGTTGCCAGATTTCGCGCTGCTTGCCCAAGTCGTGAAGTTCGGCGGCGAGGATGACCGCCTCTTTGAGTTCATCGGAAAGGTTCAGCGCCTGGACGATTTCGGTCGTCCGATACACCACGTCACGGGTATGATGAACCCACGTGATCGGTCTGGCCGAGGCACGCGTGGCGTCTTCGGCATCACGCGGCCTTGAGTACCAGTGCCAAAATCGGCCGCGTCTTGATCTTGGCTTGTGGTCGGCCTCCGGCTCCAAGTCAGCCTCGGCATCCATTTCGCCTACTGCGTCTGACGGCGCGAATTCGTCGGCGAGAGGGTCCGTGTCAATGGTGCGGATCAGCGCCATGCCCTCGGGGCTGTTCGTGGGCTGGGCATCGGAGCTGAACTGGCGTTGGCGGCGCGGTTGATTGTCTTCGTCCAGCCAATGGTCGGCGACATCGTCGGCATGCATGGCCTCCGGGATGAGCATACCTGCCGAGAGACCACCGACAGACGGCGGCAGAAGGACGATGCCATCTTCAAGGCGATCGATCACCTGCTTCTTGTCGTCCTCGAGCAGTTTGCCGAGCGTTATCACCGTCACCGAGCCGCTCTCATCAATGAGCCAGAGACTGGCCATGGCGTTTCTGTGTGCCCGTTCCAAGGCAGCTATGCGCTTCTCGCCTTTCACGCTCTTGTTTGGCTCGGCGATCAGCGCTTGCAATGTGAGATAGACTCGATCCGTGCGATCGCTGAGCAGTTCGTGGGGCTTAAGCGGGTAGTCGGCGAGCAGTTCCCGAGGGAAATCGCTACCCTCGCGATCGATCAGTTCATCGGTGATGTGCTGCACCTCCTCGCGCCAGGCGACGCTGGTGCGCCGCGGCTCCCACTCCGCCACACCGTGCAGGTATGGTGTTACCGGTGGGCGGCCGGGCATCTTGCCTTGGATCGTCGTCAGTGCCCATGCGTCGAAGAGGATGTCAGTCGCCGGGAGGATTGTCGGCTCGGGCGAGAAGGCGGCGATGCGTTCGGTGGCCGGCAGGTCGTCCAGCGCCCTGGGGCTGGCGTCGCCGTTCAGATGTTGCAGCAGTCGGAGCGTTGCCTTGCGGGCTGGCGTAAGTGGATGCTTTTCATCGAACGCTTCCGGATTTGGATGCACCACATCGACGCGCGTGTCGTCGCGGTCGCCGAAGCGGTTCACGCGGCCCAAGCGTTGGGCCATGCTGTCGAAGGTGGACAGGTCGCAGATCATGTGGTCGGCCGAGAGGTTCACGCCCACTTCTCCGGCGCTGGTGCAGACCAGATAGACCGTGCCTTCGGCGAGCGTGACGTTCGCAGGCCGGTCCGATCGGGGCATGAAGCGGGCGAAGACAGGATTGTCTCGCACCAGTCGGTCACGCTCGAAACCTCGCATCGTGCCAGTGAGCGGGGCCACGCGATTGGGCAATTCCTTTTCTAGACTCGCCAAGGTGGTCATCGCGTCCTCCACGCTTCGGAGAAAGACGAGGATCGCGTTGGCCGAATCCTTATGCCGCAGCGATTGCTTGACGACGTCGGCTGCGAGTTTCTTCTTTTCGTCGTCACACGGATGCAAATGGAGTGCCTTGGACGCCGTGATTCGTTGTGTGACGATCGGATGCTCGTAATCCGAGCCGCTTAGGCCGAATGTCCCCTCGCCGTTGTCGTCGCCACTCCGCGCCGTCGCCGAAAGTGCCATGACGCGCAAGGCGGGCCATGGAAGATCACCGCTCAGTTCGCGTTCCTTCTCCTGTTCACCCTGAATGGTCTCGACGAGTTTCTGAAACGCCGGCTCCAGGTGCGCCTCATCGTGGACGATTAGCGCGTCCTGGCCGAGGAATCCAGCGTGCAGCGGGCGGCTCTTGAAACCGATGCGGTAGCCCTCGAACAGCAGGCGCGAGCCGATCATGTCCACTGTGCCGCAGATGACAGCAGGACGGGACGGGTCGGCAGACCATTCCGCATTGTCAGCAAACTGTCCGCGCAGTGTACTAATCGCCAATGTCTTAATGCGAGGATTCTTGAGGCTTGGTAAATTCTCTCGCAGACGTTGAACCTCAATGGTGGTTTGATCGACCACGGTGCGGCGGTTGACGACATAGACAAGCCGACGAGCCATCCTTTCAGGCCGTGCGATCAGGGCGAGCAGCCATACGGCAATGACATTCGTCTTACCCAAACCCGTCGGTACCGTTGCTACTTGAGGAAACTGGTCCGTTCGGTCGGAAGTGAAGCGATCGTACAGCGCAACCTGCCATGGAAAGGGATGATGTCCGGTAAGCAGCTCAAACACTTTGTCAAACTCGTGAAGTGTCATTGGGGGCTTACCCTCAGAGAAGCGCTGGCACCTGTGCGATATTGTAGCCGCGATTCATGGCCCGTGAAAGCAACATGTATTGGGTGAAGCCGATGACTGCCGACTGGTCCCGAGCAACAAACCATTCACCAGCATCCTCAGCCGCCATTGCAATATAAACACCTGGCCGGTGTTCCCTGGGTACCTGTTCTACTTGACTACGGGCGACTTGTTCCGTCTTCTCCACCTGCACCCGTATGGGTAGACACCGAACCGAGCGCCTCGGCCAATTGTCGTCTGCACGGCAGATTCGGTGGAAGCTCAAGACTCCAATTCCGGCCTCGGTCTTTCCCAAACCGGTTGGAACTTGGGTCAGGCGATATTGACAACTTGTCTCTCTCCCCAGAGACCTTTGTCATGGCCAAGGAGAGCCATGACCCGTTAGATTAGCGAACCATCGTTTCAAGGAAGTTGAGTCTACAATTCCTCCCACCCTGTATCCCCAGTGGTTTGGGTATGGTGATTGAGTCTGGGCGGTTTGACTTGCCATTACCCCCACCATACTAAGCCCAACACCCCCCACAGCCTAGACGTTGGATTTGACACCTCTGGTCACAGCGACGACAAAACGATGGTTTTTTTCGACCTTTTTTGGGCACGACTGCTCGCATGGAAACCGTCACCCCGAACCCAACGCCCCATGTTAAACCGAGAGCGCGGGGCGTGGAGAGCGAGAACTCTCGGCGAGAGGCGACTCGCCGTAAGTTGTTGCGAGAAAGGCAGATAACGCGAAACGCCCGGCGGGCGAGGGGGCGCGGCCGGGCGTTGACTAGTGGGTCGCGGAGAAGTTCGCGACCAGCAAGAAAGCTCCCCGAGTAGGACTCGAACCTACGACAAGCCGGTTAACAGCCGGCTGCTCTACCAACTGAGCTATCGGGGAATCAAGCGGGGCGTTTCTACCCCGAAAATCAAGCCGTTAGGCTATACCAGACACCCGGCTTTGAAAAGGGGTTCGCAGGGGGGATTTTCGGTCACGGGGGCAAGCTGCGAGGGCTCGGTCACAGGCGACCGGACCACCTAGATGGAGGGTCTCCGGAGGGGCTGGCTGCCGGGCAAGCGGGCGGTCGGGGCAATCGAGCGAAGGGAAGAACCCGGGCCGCGAAGGGGGGCAGCCACAGCTCATCCGGCGAGGGTCTGGCCGTTCTTGCTGCGAACCTTCTCCATGACCACCCGGTTGCCCCGCTCATTGTATTCGACTTTGCTCATGAAACTCCGCATGAGCATGATGCCTCGCCCGCAAGGTTTCTCCAGGTTCTCGGGGAGGGTGGGGTCGGGGACGTGTTCGGGGTCGAATCCGGTGCCTTCGTCCTCGACTTCGATGCGGAGTTTGTGGGACGAGAGCTGGCAAAGGACGTGGACCCGCTTGCTGGGGTCGAGGTTATTGCCGTGGCGGATGGCGTTGACGACGGCCTCTTCCAGGGCCATGTGGACGTCAAACACGTCGCGTTCGGTGTATTCCAGGCGATGGAGTTGGTCGCGCACGCGGTCAAACACGCGGCTGCCGGCCCCCGGCTCGCTGGGTAGCGACTCGTCGAGTTGCCAGCTCCACTGTTCTTCGCCCATCGGGAGAAAGACTCGTAGGGGCAGACCCGCCGGGTGGGCCCGCGAGGGCCGTCCACGGTCGGGCGGTCAGGGCACTAGAAGGCGGCCAGCGCGGCGGATTCGTCGTCGCGGATGTCGAACACGCGGTCGAGCTTGGTGATGGCGAACACCTCGTAGATCTCGGGCCGGATGTTCGAGAGTTTCAGCACCCCGTTGTGGGCCTTGACCTTCTTGTCCAAGGTGATGAGCTTGCCGAGGGCCCCGCTGGAGAGGAACTCGACATTGGCGAAGTTCAGCAGCAGCTTCTTGCGCCCGTCTTCTTCGACCAGGCGGAACAGCTCGTTGCCCAATTGCTGGATGTTCGACTCGTCGAGGATCTTGCGATCCACGAACCGAACGACCGTCACCTCGCCGACCTCATCGGTTTCGAGACGCCGATTGACCGTCATGCGGCCGCTCCCTTGCTGTCAGACCGAACTCGTCGCCCGGGGTCCCCGCACACTGGCCGAGGGACCGCGGAACGGCCAAAGAAAAAACGGGACCACTCCCTGCCGGTATCGTGATCCGAAGCACGGCACGGAATTGCTAACCTTATCGCATCTTACGTGCCGTCCGGGGCGTGTCAAGCCGGCGAGGGGCGCCCACGGCGACCTACCCGAAGGGTGAGGCCGCAGACCGTCTGATCGTGGGGAAAACTCGGTGCGATGGATGGGGGCAAGGTTGAGCGGGTGGGAACCGTTGCGGGCCGAGATCGCAGCCGGCTGCCCATCTGGGTGGAAGCTCCAATTGACAAGGGGGTTCAACCCACAGATGCTGGAAGGGTTGGGAGGCGAGCGGTTGGTTGAAATTTGGTGGGCTGAGTGGTTTGCGGAATGTGGGGTAAGTGGTTTGGGCTGGGTGGCACGCAGCCGGTGGTCACCAACAATGGGCAAGGGTTTCTGGTCAAGGTCAGGAAGGTCTCGGGCGGTGCGGTCGGTCGGCCATTCCGAGAGTGTGAAATCGTCGTTCTGATCGTCGACCGAGGCCGCCGTGCGAGAGCCGTCACGT
>JBJHCD010000354.1:0-6345 GCA_050485845.1 Pirellulaceae bacterium
CGAGTCGCTCTCGGCAACTCGGCAGTGCAATCGACTTTCGGCCGAAGTGGGAGACACGGTGGCCGTGATCATCGAGGTGCACAACGAGTCCTCGTTCCCGATTCCCTGGGTGCTGGTCGAGGACCTGTTGCCCAGGGATGCCCTCTTGCACCAACCTCCCAATTTGCGAGTGAAGGGGCGCCGAGTGTTGCTGACGTCCATAGCGGGACGGGGGCGAGAACGGATCCTCTACCAATTGCAGTGCAATCGCCGCGGCTACTACCAGCTCGGCCCAGTTGTCCTCGAAACGGGGGATCTGTTCGGGCTCCACCGACGCTATCGCGTGCTGACTCGGCCCCATTTCCTGCTGGTCCGCCCTAAGATTATTCCCTTGGAAGGATACGATATCTCGTCGAAACGCCCCATCGGAGAAGTCCGAATGACGTATCGATTGTTCGAGGACCCGACTCGGATCGCGGGGGTCCGGCAGTACGAGGCGGGAGATCCGATGAACCGAGTCCACTGGAGAGCGACGGCCCGGACCGGCACCTTGCACAGTAAGGTCTATGAACCCTCGACGGTCGCCGGACTGACCCTGCTGCTGGACTTTCATCAGGCGTCTCATCCACAAAAGGATGAGCCATTTCGGAGCGAGTTGGCGATCACGGCGGCCGCTTCATTGATTCACGCGGTTTACGAAATGGGGCAGCAGATCGGTCTGATGTCCAATGGGCGGGACGCGGCCGATCGCATTCGGCACGAAGGATGGGCCTACGACCAGCGTACTCGCGAGGCCGCCCGCGAAGGGGCGGGCATGCTGCCGAAAAGCGAACGCCTCCGCCCCGTGATCGTTCCGACTCGACGAGGCCCCGAGACATTCATGCAGATCCTGGATACCCTCGGGCGGTTGGAACTGACGGATGGCCTCACTTTTTCCCAATTGATTGAGGAGTCGCAAGATCATCTCCCACGTGACGCGACCGTCGTGGTTCTGCTCCCCCAGGTAACTGCCGAAGACGCCATCCGACTCTCGATGCTGAAGCGCCAAGGCTTTGCCGTCACGGCTGTTTTGAATTTGTATGATCAGTACGAATTCGGTCGAGCGGCCGGGATGTTGTTGGCCGAGGGGATTGAATCCCGGCAACTGCGAGACGAAGCCTCCATTGTTTCACTCTGCAATCAAGCCGTGCTACGATGAAGGAAGTGGCGGACTTGCCTTGACGAGCTGAACCGATGGCCAAAAAACGAAACCGACCTCGCCCGACGCTGTTCGATTACGCATTGATTGCGATCAATCCAGCCCTGGTCATGCTCATGGTCGGGAGCCTGATGTTCTTTCTGGTCGTCGTGCTCTACCGGGGCGAATTTGAAACTCGGCTCAGTTTCATTCTCGCCATGTTCGTGATGGCGATTGTGCTGATCACTCGGATTTCGATTGAGGAGGGCTCGCAATACGCAGCCCGCTTCGCAATCCCGCTGGCGATAGTTGTCTTTCTGGCACTCTGGAGATTTGTCAGCTTTCCCGGACCACTCGCCCTGTTTTCCGTCTGGATTAATTGCGGCTTGATGGCCCTGGTTTGGTGGAGTTCCCACCGAATTACTTGGGATTGCACGGTGATCGATGAATCGATCGAGGCCCCGGGGGAGGGCTTGCTGCAGTCGGCCGGGTTGGAACCGGGAGTGGACCACTCGCCGCGGCCAAGCGACATGCTGGATGGTACCAGCGTGACGGACCAGCAGGCCCGGCAGTCCGAATTGAAACGGGGGGACAAGGGGCCACTGGCGAGAGTCTGGCAAGCCTATCGAGAGGCGGCTCGAAAACCCCATACCCACGGGATGTGGGTGGTTTACTTTGCCATCGCGGCCTTGCCGATCTTCGGAATCGGACAAGGGTTCATCGGCTCATTGGGTGGGCGCCGTTATGCCTTCTTCTTGTTTTGCCTCTACCTCCTCAGCTCACTTGGCCTCTTGATGACCACCAGTCTCCTGGGGTTACGGCGTTACCTTCGGCAGCGAAACCTGGAGATGCCGACAAGCATGCCGGCCGCCTGGTTCGGGACGGGCGGCTTGTTGATCCTCGGCATCTTGCTGCTCTGCCTGATATTGCCTCGCCCCTCCCCGGAATACTCCGTTTCGCATTCCGATTGGTTCGCCACATCTCCGGTCACCTTGGAGACGAATTTCTGGGGGACCTTCGAGGGAAAAGAGAGTTCTGGTGGTGCGTCGTCCAGCGATTCGCCTCGGGATGACGATCCCACTTCCTCCGGAGCCCAAAGCGACCCATCGGCATCGTCGGGGTCATCCGATTCGTCGGGGCAAGACAATGGCCAAGCGTCAGGTGAGGGGCAAGCATCCGATGACCGAACGGCCGCGAATGACTCCGGTTCACGGACAGAACAGCAACAACAGGGTCCAGAGCAACAAGGTCCAGAACAGCAAGACCCGCGGCAACACAGCCCCGAGCGGCATGATCAGCATCAGGACGCTCGGGAACCAGGTAATCAAGGCCAGAGTGATCAATCACCGCAGACAGGGGGCGAGCAACGGTCAGGCGACTCGGAGTCATCTGGTTCGCAGCAGGCAAGTGGAGAATCATCCGAGTCATCAGCGCAGTCTGAGTCAACAGCGCAGTCCGAGTCAACAGCGCAGTCCGGGGCCGAGTCGGCGTCCGAACCAGCTCGTGCTGGAGAGCGAACCAGCAACGACCGGCAGACCGACGTGGCACAATCGGAGCCAGAGAGTTCGCCGTCTGACGGACAATCGTCCGATGCATCCAGTCAGCCGAGCGGGGAACGGAGCGGATCGACCTCGAGTTCCAGACCAAGTTCGTCTTCTGGCAATTCAGCCCGTTCGTCGGCATCTTCGACCGAATCGTCGCCCGCATCGTCGTCAGCATCGTCGTCAGCGAATTCCGAGGCCGACAACGAGGTGACGGGATCGTCGGCCATCTCGTCGCCTCGTTCTCCTAGTTCGTTCCCAGTGATTTCCCCTTCGCTGGCAAGCATTTTCACGTTTCTGTACTACGTGATCTTGATTTTGGCCGCCCTGTTCTTGCTGTGGAAATTTCGCGAACCATTGCGGGAGGGATGGAATCGGTTCTGGCAGGATTTGCAGAACTGGCTTGCTGGTCGGCGTGGAGATCCAGTCCCGACGTCCGAAACCGTGGAGGTCAAGGAAGTGGCTCCACAACTCCCCCGGTTTGCGGAATTCTCGAATCCCTTTCGGCATGGCAAGAATGATTCACGCTCGCCGGCGGAACTGGTTCGCTATTCGTTCCTGGCCTTGGAAGCCTGGGCTCGAGAATTCCAAATCGCTCGGCACTCCGACGAGACACCGCTCGAATTCGCTCGTCGCATCGGCCTGGAGCATCCACCTCTATCGCGAGCCAGTCGCGACGTCTGCCTGCTCTACAGCCAATTGGCTTACGGCGGCGGCCACTTACCGGCCGAAGCCCCCAACCACCTCCACCACTTCTGGACCACCCTCGAATCCACGACGTAGAACAGGCTTATAGCCTGTTCCCCCCAAACATCTCAATCTTCCAACCTCTCCCCCTCTCCTCAACCACCGGTCCGCTGAAACACGGTGCCGAAACAAGTTGGATCAGGCAACTCATGGGCCGGGAACTCACGTCCCCGAGTGAACTCTGAAATATCGACCATGGCCCCCTCCTTCTCACTCGATTCATAGGCAGCCATCAGGATTGCCATCGTGTCCCATGCCATGAGTGGTCCCGATTGCGGTTGCCGGTCGGAGTCCAAGGCACAGTCCACCGCGTCATTGATCTCGTTGACATAACCGTGAGCGTAAAACTGGTGTGGTCTCGGGAAGCTTGTCCCTTGAGCGGTGGGAAGTTTCTCTCGAAGCAGCAAGTTACCAGCCGAGCGGGCGTCGGGCAGGAACAGTTCATGCTCGTTGTTCGGATTCACTCGGAGATCGTACTGACCGAAATCGGCAATCACGGAGACTTCGTTCCGAATTCCGCTGATGCTGAGGTCATGTCCGATCACTTCGGCCACGGTATGATCCTCGAACAGCACCGTCACGCGTCCAAAATCGTCCACATTCTGCATGACTCGAAAATGCTCGCCGGAACTTGCCGGCTGATGTTTGAGAATTTGCAGCGCGCTCGCCGAGACTTTCCAAGGTCGAATGGGTCGCCCATCGCGGAGGATCCCCTCCGCTTGTTTCAGATAGAGACAGGGCCCCAGCGGATGGCAGGCCTTGTTGAACAGGGCTCCCCCGCCCGATTTGGCGGGAGTGTCGTAGGCGGGTGCGTGTGAACCTTGATGAGCACATACGCCGCGCTGGTAGAGGATCTTTCCCTTATCGACCTTTTGAGCCTCCACCAGCAATTCCACGATCCCCTTGATGCCGTCCAGGTAGACAAAGTCTTCCGCGTACAGGAGCTTGGAATTCGCCTTTCGAACAGCATCCAGGACTTCCGCCAAGAACGCCATCGACTCCTGCTTCCGCTGCTCGGCCGGCGCCTGCCGCTCGGTCGCGTAGCCGGGCCAGATGACCGGCGGTTTTTCGAGCACGATCACCGGCACGCCGGCCCGAGCGGCCTCGACCGTGTAGGGCCCGTGTGCGAGATTGGCGCAAGCGATGTTGTCGATGTCGGGTTGGACGGCCTCGAGCATCTCGGCATGGTGCTCGAAAACCTGCTCGATCCCATGAACTCGGGCAAAATTTTCCGCGTTTTCGCGACGCCCCGAAGTAACACCGGCCAAGCGGATCGACACGCCATTCTTATGCGGAATCATTCCGTAGACGCGAGTGGTGTAGTCACCGGCGAATCCGGTTCCATTGATGGTGACGTTCAACGTACGTGACTGCATGCGTCATCTCCCCTGGACAGTGTTCGGCGTTCGGCAGAATCTTCGTCTCGATTGACAGAGGCGCGAATGAAAATCGCCGGCACCTACTGCAATCCCAAGATTTGGAGGCTGTCTCGATGAATCAGGGCCTCCAGGGCTTGTTCGTCGAGTCGTGGCAACTGGGTGCCATCCAACATCCGATTCAGACCACGCAGTCCCTCGATGGACGCGTTGACCGTGGTGAATGGATAATCGCTGCCGAACAACAACTTATCCCAAACCCCATACTCCTGGACCAACATCAGGCTGTGGTAGAACTGGAAAGGGCGATAGTGCAGGGCACTGATATCGGAATAAACGTTCGGATGCTTGCGGATGACCGCGACCGTCTCTCCCTCATACGGATGCCCGAGATGCGCGAGGATCAGCTTCAATTCGGGAAACCGCATGGCGACCGGATCCAAGTGTCGCGGAAGCGTGCATTCGAGTGGAGCTTGAGAGATAAACGTCGTCCCCGTGTGCAGCAAGACGGGGAGTCGGTGTTCCGTCGCATACTGCCAGAGTGGATCGAAACGCTCGTCATCAGGTCGAAAACCGGCGTACATCGGCATCAACTTGATGCCTCGCAGTCCTAATCGTTCGTGCCCCTCCCGCAATTCCGCTTCCCAGCCCTCCTCCGTCGGATCGAGCGAGAGAAAGCCGATCAGATGTTCGGGATGAGCTTGAACGTAATCGGCGACGAACTGGTCATCGACCCACAAGCCACTACGGCGAGCCTTGCCACCAAAGACGATGGTCCGAGTCTGCTCGGGGGCCTGCCGCCGATACTCTTCCCAACGAACGGTCAAATCGACCTCGGTTCCTGCCCTCGCTCGCCTTGCCTGCCGGCGAAAGTCGTCATTGAAGTGGTCCGGATAGGTCCAGATATGACTATGAACATCAATGATCATCAGCTGATTCCGCTAGGCTTCACATCGATGACGGCCGACCACATCCCAGTCGACTTCGACACCCAGCCCGGGTGCGTCGGTAATCGTGACCAGGGGGCCGTCGATGGCGAACGCGTACTTGACCACTCGGACTTCATGGTAGACCGGTCCGAGCATGTCACCGGGAAACTTCTCGACCTGCATATTCGGACAGGCTACGACCAGATGAGCCATGGCGGCGGTGGCAATGTCCCACTCGAGATTCGATCCGATCGAGCAGACGACGCCATGCTGGGCGGCGAAGCGCGAGGTCCACATGCCGCCGGCCAGCAGCACCTTTCCAGTCGCGATCACGCCTCTGTCGGTTTCAACGCCACTGACGTGGCCATTGCGGGTCAATATGCGGATGGCATTGGTGTTCTCGAAGATCAGGGCGCCGCGAGCCCGCGCGCCCTTGGCCAGCGCCTGGGTTACGTCGAGCGGGTTCACTTGCCCGTTCGATGGCACGAAAAATCCCCCGCGCACATCCGATGTCGCGACGTAGGGGTAACGTTCGGCCACTTCCGGGACGCTCAAGAGATGGCTTTCGATCTCCATCCTTTGCGCATGATCATGGT
>JBJHCD010000355.1:0-6344 GCA_050485845.1 Pirellulaceae bacterium
AACGCATCTGCTTCCGAGTCAAATCGAACCTCGGGACGAATCCATTCCAGCCGTCTATTTGATTCGTGATGGTCGCGATTGTGTCGTTTCGCTGGCTCACTACCGCCAGAATCTGATCGATCGTCACTCCGAATTTCGCCAGAATCTACGCGAGGCGATTGAAGCCCAAGCGGGGAGCCATTTTGGCGGCTGGAGTCGGCATGTGGAGGAATGGACGAAGCGAGCCAGCTTGGTTATCCGCTTTGAAGAGTTGATCGTGGATCCGATCGGCTGCTTGGAAGAACTCCGCCCGCTACTAGACCTTCCGGCACCTCGAATGGATCGTCTCCCCGCATTCGACGACCTGAAGTCCAAGGACTTTCGCTACGGAAGCGGCGCCGAGCATGGTTTTTCGTCGGACGAGCGTCAACGATGGCGAGAGGCGAAGTTTCGGCGAGGCGAGGCAGGGGGATGGAAAGATGAACTTCCCCATGACCTGCACCTGCACTTTCTCCACCATCATGGAGGCCAGCTTGAACGTCATGGCTATATCCATTCCGCGAACGGCGCCGATTCATCGGGTCCCGCGACTGCAACGGTGACCACGAAGCAACCGCGGGAGGTGCCGAACTCGGAACTCCCCGCCGTGGTACCAAATCGAAGGTCGGCGAACCGTAAACCGCGAGTCCTCATCGAAGGGAGCAAACTGCTCGATCGCCGAATCGACGGCATCCATCGATATGTCCGCGAACTCCTGCCGGCGCTCCAGGAGGTCGTCACTTCCTCCGAGCCGGAATGGGAAAACGACGTGTCGCTCGGATACCTGGGGGTGCTGCCGCTTTCGGCCGTCGTGGACGACCTGTCCTTGGTCACGCTGGGAAACCGGATGGTCCATCCGGTGCTTCGCGATGGGGAGGGGAATCCGCTGCATCGAGTGGCGGAGCGAATTCGTGCCCTGGAACAAGAGGGTCGAAGGGTTCCCTTTCGCGATCACCTTCAGCTGCGATTCCATCGGCTTCAGCGAAGTCTGCTGAAGCGGCTGCTGGCCCTTCGGCAAATCACCTCCCGCTCGCGGCGCGACCATGACGTGCTCCATCTGACGCTCCCCAACACCTGGCAACATTTCCGGCGTAAACCGGGCAACCTGGTCACCACGGTTCACGACCTGTCACATCTGATCTGTCCGGAAACTCAAACATCGTCGAATATCCGGACGCTTGCCCAAGGTCTCGAGTTCGCTCAAGACCGTGGTTCCACTTATCTTTCGGTTTCTTACGCGACCCAAACGCAGATGACGCGGGAGCTGGGGATCGCTGAGGAGCGGATCACGGTGGTCCATAATGCCGTCTGTTCCGAGCGATTCAAGCCGGGATATTCTCCCGAGGAGCAGCAAGCGATCCGAGCGGAGTATGGCATTTCGGGAGATTTGATGTTCCTGTGTCTCGGAACCATTGAGCCACGAAAGAATCTGCTTCGGACCATCCAGGCCTTTCGTCTGCTTCGCCAACAAGCTCCCGACCTTCCCGTCCAATTGATCATCGCCGGCGGGAAGGGGTGGCAGCAACATGCGGAGCTGGAGGCATTGATTCGTGCCGAACCACGAATTCGTTACATCGGATATGTCCCGGACAACGACCTTCCCGGCCTCTATGCATCGGCCGACGTGCTCTGTTATCCGTCGGTTTATGAGGGATTCGGCCTGCCGATTGTCGAGGCGATGTCCTGTGGCACACCCGCGATCTACGGCGACAACTCCTCCATGCCGGAAATCGCGGATGGGTGCGGAGTACCCGTGGATGCTCTCGATCCCCAAGGGATCTGTGAAGCCATGGTTCGCCTTGCGGTGGATGCGTCATTGCGTCGCCGGCTTTCCATCCATTCGGTCCTGCGAGCACGAGAATTTCGTTGGCAACGCGCGGCGAAACGAACTTTGGAACTTTATCGCCGCGCGATGGAGGCAGGCCGGAAGGTGCCGCATTCCACAACGGCTCGGATGAACCACGACTCCCGACTCGGCCGGGATCCGCAGGTTGTCCATCCAGATCGTGAGTTGTCCGATGCGGCATAAAGACGAAAGCGCGGTTCCCGCTCCCCCTTCTTTGGGAAATGCCATTCGTTACGGGGTCCACATCGTGTGGTCCGCGGGGTCACGCTATTGCATTGCCATGGGGATCGGGGCCCTTCTGGCCGCCCTGCTGGCACCCGCCTCGATCGTGATCCTCGGCCTGGTGGTCTCGGAAATCAACGAATTGATTTCCAACGGCGGAGAGGGGACACGTTCACTGAATTTTTGGATCCTTCTGGTTGCCCTGGCCGCCTTCTTGGGATTGGTTTTTCAGGCTGCCCAATCGTATGCCAAAGGGAGGCTCCGCGATGCACTTTCCCATCAGATGCAACAGCGATTGCTGCGGCATGCCGCGACGCTGGATGCCAGCATCCTGGATGACCGGCATTGCCAGAATGTCCTCGAACGGGCGAATCAAGACCCTGGACAGAAACTTCTCGATCTGCTCGACGGCTTGATCCAGGTGACTACGGGAGGCGTGCAGGTACTCTCCCTGGCTGGAGTTCTCTTGTGGATCGAGCCTTGGTGGACGGTCGGGCTGATCGCTGCCATGCTGCCGGTGTTCGTGGCCTCTTACTTCACGTCACGGATCAGGCATCACCATCAGCGGATTCGCACGGTCCAACGTCGATGGACAAACTATTACGCACGAGCTCTGACCCACCGTGAGTGGTCGCAGTCGATCCGAGTCCTCGGGATCTCTCAATTGATGTTGGATCGACATGACCGGCAAATGGCGCAATTGATTGAAGATAACCGTCGAGTCAGCATGCTCCAGATCGTGATTCGGCTGCTTACGTCCATACTGCTCTTGGTCGTCATCGGGGGTGCTCTCTGGTTTGCGGCCCAACGTGCGGCTCGAGGTGAGCTGAATATCGGCCTGTTCACGGCGTTCTGGATGGCCGCTTGGCGATTCCGGGACGTGGCGGGGAAAATCGGCAATGCCGCCTCGAGCATCATGGACTCGCGTCTCGCCATCGGGCTGCTCCATGAGTTCTTCGCCCTCCGGACTCGGCTGCATGACACGGGGACGGAAACCCCGAAACTGGTCGGGGATATCTCCCTGAGAGATGTCTCTTTTCGCTACTCCGATCAGTCTCCACCCGTTCTCCACGACGTGAACCTCGATATCCATCCGGGAGAAATTGTCGCTCTGGTGGGACCCAACGGTGCCGGGAAGTCGACCCTGGCCAAACTGATTGCTCGGCTGTACGCCCCCAGTTCCGGCACCATCCTCGTCGACGGAGTGCCGATTGAAAATATTTCGGCCGCACACTTCCACCGCCATGTCGCCCTGATGCAACAAGTTGCCCCGCGATTCGAAGCGACCGCGGGGGAGAACATTGCCTTCGGCGACTGGGACCGCTTGAAGGAGGATCCTCGGGGAATTCGGGAGATTGCCCAGGTTGCCGGAGTCGACGAACTGCTGGACCGGCTGCCTCAGGGACTGGACACGATGCTGGGACGGACCTTTGGAGATTATGACCTGTCGGGGGGACAGTGGAAGAAATTGGCTCTCGCTCGGGCACTGGCCGGAGACCCTCGAATCGTGATCTTGGATGAGCCGGCGGCGAATCTGGATGTCGAAACGGAACGGCTTGTCCATCAACAACTTCGGCAAGTTCTTCAAGGACGAACGACCATCCTCATCTCTCATCATTTCTCTTCCGTCCTCATGGCCGACCGAATTGTCGTCTTGGTGGAAGGGCGAATCGAGGAGCAGGGAACTCATGCCGAACTCTGCGCGGCCGGCGGCGTCTACGCCTCCATGTGCCAACTACATCGGGAAATGACATCGGAAGACCGAGCGGCAACTTCCAAGGAGATCTCCAAGGAACGAAGTGCCATCTTGTCCGGCTGACCATTGGCGGAGAACCCTCTTATGATCACCTCCTCGTTAAATACTCGGCCCATGACCCATCTCCCCTGCCTCCATATCGGGATGCCGAAGACGGGGACCAAGACGCTGCAGATGTGCCTTTTTTCTCGGCACTCCCAAGTCGATTATCTCGGCACTTACATCGGCACGCCGCGTACTCGACCCCGTCAATGCCGCGACCGCAAGGTTCTGATGATGATGAACGAGTTGATCTGGGATCGGTTTGAAGCGCCCGACCTGGATCGAGCGAGAAAGCTTTACGAGCAAGAGGTGGTCCCTTCGCAGACGCGGGGAAAGATTCCCGTCTGGTCCTGGGAGTCTCTGATGGAAAATCGTCCCGAAGTGCAGCGGAAGCGAGCGGAGAATTTGAAGGCCGCCTTTGGGACTTGCCGGATCATCGCCACGATACGACACCCAGTGAAGCTGATCGAAT
Source organism: Pirellulaceae bacterium (assembly GCA_050485845.1). GTDB lineage: Bacteria > Planctomycetota > Planctomycetia > Pirellulales > Pirellulaceae > JBJHCD01. The sequence goes on from JBJHCD010000355.1 coordinate 4,357, forward strand.
CGCTCTACCTTCAACTGCTTCGGCGTGACAATATCGGCGCCCATGCACGCCTCGGAAAGCCTCCCCGTTTTGAAACGATTGACCAGTGGGCCATCACGAATTGGAACCGAGTAGGGGACGCACCCAAATCACAATTGGAGTACGCCCAGGCCATTGAGATCTTTGCGGATGTCTTCGGAGCGGACAACGTCGGCGTGTTTCTGTTCGAGCAGTTGGTTCAGCATCCCCGCGAATACTATTCAGGGATTTGCGAGTTCATGGGAATTTCGCCCGACGAAGGGGTTCGTCTGTGTGAAGGACAACGGGAAAACCAACGCTGGACGGGCCGGCAGGTCGAGCGACTGCGGGTCATCGAGTCTTCTCCCTGGTTCGCCACACTCTTTCGCTTCAGTCCTGGTCCGATGCGACGCTGGATGCTTCGCGATCGGCAGGGCGGGGACATCTCGCTTCAGCGGGAATCGAAGCAACCGGCTCCAGCCGGAATGACCGACGATCTGACGCGGCAGATATGCGAGAAGACTCGCCCGGGAAACCGACGGCTGATGGAACGTTGGAACTTGCCGCTGGACGAGTTTCAGTATCCCGTGTGAAGGGGGAGGGAATGCCCAGCGGGGCCGATGGGATTGAGCGTCTGGATCGCCGACAAACGATGGAAGTTTTCGACTCAGGAGGGTTTCAAGATGAGCACGGACATTCTCCCGCGGACCTTGCCGACGAATGGGAAGGAAGTCAAGGCAGCCTCGCGGGCGAGACTGGACTGCACCATTCACTTGGGAATGCCGAAGACGGCGACGACCATGTTGCAGAGATTTCTCTTTCCCAACCACTCTCAGATCGAGGCCCTGGGGAAGTTTGCCAATCGTTTCCCCGCCAAGCGATATCTGAATCAGGACCTGGAATGTTTTGCGAATAAGTGTCTTCAGCAGCCCGATCGGAATGGAAATGGGGAAACGGCGCGAGCGGTGCGGTCGTTTGTGCGGGAACTTCGCGGGAAAGGAAAGGTCCTGACCTTCTCCCGCGAAGGGACGACATCGGGAGGAGAAAAGAAAAAGCGGGCGAATGCGAGACTGTTTCACGAAGCGTTTGGCGACTGCCAGGTATTGGTCACAATTCGCGAGCCATTCAGCTTTATCGAGGCGCTCTATTTTCAACATCTGAAGGGGTTTAATCTGCACCCCGCACATCATGAGGAGGCCCAGGCGGTGTTCGGCACTTTTCCGAGATACTTCGGGATTAACGAGTGGCTGGACATGCACTGGCAACGACCCACGATGGGGGTCATCGAAAGCCTGAAAGTCGCCGATACGCTGGAAATCTACGCAGAGGAATTCGGCAAGGAAAACATCGGAGTCCTGCTCTTCGAACAATTGAAGGGTAACCCCGTCCAGTTCGCGGAAGATCTTTCCGCATTTCTGGGAGTGGACGCGGAAGAAACAGGGAGATTGATCGACCAGCGAGTTGCCAATGAGCGTTGGGATGAAGAGCGACTTGCTCAACTCAAGCGAATCGCCCGCTCCCCATGGAGCCGTTGGCGATTTCGTCGAGATCAGAAACGACGCGAGAAGTTTGCCGAGATACCGGCCGAGGGATTTACCGGGCCGAAACCCCGAGCCCAACTATCCGAGATCTGGCGGGAACGAATCCTGGATATCGCCTTGGGGCAAGCTCGGCGACTGCAGAAAGATTGGGGTTTGCCCCTCGCCCAATTCGGATATCCGGTTGGTTGATTCGAGTTGTCTGGGAGTTCCATCAGCTTCCGCGGAGCAACTGGATGAGATGAGGGAGGAAGATCAAGAGTCCGACCGCGACGGCCCCAAAAGAGGCGAGCAGGACGGCGGCGCTGGCAACATCGAGCGCCTTGCCGATCCGCTCGTCATGCTCCTGGCGAATGGCCCGAGCGAGCCATTCAATCGACGTGTTCAGCAGCTCGGCCACGAACACGATCACCACGCAGACGGCCAGCAAGCTCCACTCCCAGAGGTCAATGC
>JBJHCD010000356.1:0-6343 GCA_050485845.1 Pirellulaceae bacterium
GCAGGATGCCGTGATCCACCACCGGCGATGGCCGTCAGCAGCGGGAGCTGTGCGACGATCATCGCCGGGGGCCGGGGGAACGATCGCGGTTTAAACCCGCTCGTGACCGGAGACGACGACGTGGTGGTTCGAGTCGAGGCGACTCGGCTTCCCGGTGCCCGCGACTTTCGCGTGGTACCCGCGTTGCACTCTTTCATGATGGATGACCGCGATGTCAAAAAGCTGACGCGGAATTTTCTCGAGCAGGGGTGGTTCGAATCCGAGGAAACTCGGGAACCCATTCCCGAAAAAACGGAGCGGGAATCATCCCGGTGAGGATGACCTTCGGTGAGGTCCTCGAACAGACCTTCGGCACTCTCACCCATCGTAGCGCTGATTGAACCACCTTCATCGCGTCGCTTCGCGAATTCGACTTCGTGCCGGGAAACTCGGGTATCGGACCTTTCAGCCTTGCGGGGCGAGGGGTGGCAACGCTACCAGTGCATCACCTGGCCCCCATCGACGTTCATGGTCTGACCGGTGATGTTTTTCGCTCGAGGGGAATGGAGAAAAAGCGCCAACGCCGCCACGTCCTCGGGAGACTGCCACCGGCCCAGCGGCGTCACTCGACGAATCTTCTCACCGGCCCACGTCGCGTAATCAATCCGTTCCGACGGAGGTTGCTTCGCCGCCCAGGCTCGCCAGACGGACTGGTTGAGGGCGGTTTGAATCATCCCCGGGCAAATTGTGTTGACGCGAACTTGATGCGAGGCGAAATCACGAGCGGCACACTGGGCAAAGTTGATGAGCCCCGCCTTGGCCGCGCTATAGGGAGGATCGGTCTGGGAACCGATTTGGCCCGCAATCGAGGCCAGGAAGACCACGGAGCCAGGGTTGGCCTTAATCAACTGGGGGGCGAACGCGTGCGCAACGTGAACTCCCCCCAGGAGATTCACCTCGAGCACCTTCGGCCAGTCCGATGGCTCCAAATCCCAGAATGGAAATCCATATTTTCCCGATCCGGCACCCGCGGCGAACGTGAGGCAAGACGTGGGGCCGAAAGACTGTTCGATCTCCGACGCCACCTGACGGACTGCTTGTGGATCCCGCACGTCCACGAGGTAGCCTTGCGATTTCACATTGAAACGCCGAGCCAATTCCTCCGCCCGCGCGGCAGTTTCCGGATCGATATCCAGCAGGACCACACGGCAGCCTTCCTCCGCCAGCCCCTCCGCGATGGCTCCACCGATTCCCTTGGCCCCACCGACCACCACGGCGACCTTATCACGCAACTGGAGGTCCATTGGAATCTCCAGGAGTTGGCTCGTAGCGAGGGACCTCGCCCGGAATGGATCCCGGCGGGGTACAAAGTTCGATGAAATGCCCATCCGGGTCGGTCACATAGACCTGGTAGGCGGCGTCGGGACGAGTGCGTCGGGGAGTATATTCGATTCCCTCGGCACGAAAGTAATCTTCCCATTGATCCAGGTCATCGACCAGCAGTGCGTAGTGATTGCCCCTCGTATGGGAATGCACCGGGGTGTCACGATCACCGATCAGATGGAGTTCCTGATTCTTTCCGAGACGAAACCATGCGCCCGGAAACGAGAAAGCCGGGCGTGGGATCCGTTCGAGCCGGAGAACCTTTTCATAAAAGCGACAGCTTCGCGGCACGTCTTGGACGTGCAGGGCGACGTGGTCCAGTTGCTGGAATTCCATGGAGTGACACCGTGAGTGAGATCAAGAGGGTCCGTTGGTGGGTGTTGCCGGCAAGCGACCGGCCGGGACTGCTCCGCCCCGAGGCTCGGCGGGGCGATCTCCCCTCCGGTGAGGCAGAACCACCGTTGTTTCCAGGCTCAATCCCTATCACAATGTGGCCGCGAGGAAAAGGTGAGGTGCGGCGCGTGGGTACCCTCATGGCATCCAGGGATGCTCAGGATATCGTCTCACCTCGCCGGCCGAGCAGCTCGGTCAGCTCTCCGTTCAGATCATCCAGCGACTCCGACAATTGACTCCAGACTTCTTCCGCCCGATCCCAGTTCGCCTCTCGTCCAACTCGTTCCATTGTTGCGGCAGCCTCGTAGGAGGCTTGGTCCTTGAAGACTCCGGTCGAGCCCTTGAGCGTATGGGCGGCAAGACTCAACTCTTCAGCATCATGATCGTCGATGGCCGAACGAATGCGACTCATCAACTGTGAACTGTCCTCCAGGAACATGCCGGCCAACTCACGGAGGAACTCCTCATCCGTGGAACTTAATCGTGACGGGGGATTGTTTCGGTTCCTCGGGGACCAGTCTTGGGACGTTTCGGCTTCGGGCTCGATGGCGGAATCATCGACATCCCGGGCGACGCCACCGTTCTCTTCCATCTCCGGCATCTCGTCCCGTAGAACTCGATAGAGGACCTTCAGCAGTTGATTCGGCTGAATCGGTTTCGAGACATAGTCATCCATTCCAACTTCCAGACATCGCTCGCGGTCCCCCTTCATCGCATGGGCCGTCATGGCCACGATCGGTAGATGCCGTGCCGTCTCCTGTTCCGAATCGCGAATCCGTCGAGTGGCTTCGAATCCGTCCATGACCGGCATTTGGACGTCCATCAGAATGATGTCGAAATGTTGGTTTCCAAGTGCCTCCAACGCCTCTTGGCCGTTGGTGACGATCGTCGGTTGATGCCCCGACTTTTCGAGTAAGCGGCCGATAAAGAGCTGATTGACGGGATTGTCCTCGGCAACCAGAACTCGAAGTGAATCCTGGACGGGTTCCGCCAACGGGGTGAAATGCAAATCGGCGGTACAATTTCCATCTCCACCTCCCTCTCCTCCTCCACCGAGGTGGCCTGTGATTCCTGGAATGGCTTCCGGGGAAGGTGGAACATCGAGTGTATCGTCCGGTGGGATACCCAACGGAAGCGTAAAGTGGAATGTACTGCCCTTTCCGACTTCGCTCTCGACTTCCAATGCACCACCCATCACCTGGATCAGCTTCGAGGAGATCGTCAGGCCCAGCCCGGTTCCGCCGAAATGGCGAGTCGTGGAGCCATCGACCTGCATGAAGGCATCGAAGATGGCCTGTTCATGCTCCGGAGCGATACCGACGCCCGTATCGTGCACCGAGAACTTCACCCAAGCCGTTTGCTCAGACTTCCGCTCCAACTCGACCTTCACGGCGACTTCTCCCGCCGCCGTGAATTTGACGGCATTGCCGACCAGGTTGATCAGTACCTGCCGAATCCGCGCCGGGTCACCCACAAGGATCGAATGATTGTCGGCGGCCACGTCGCATTTCAATTGCAGACCTTTTTCCTGGGCCTTGAGTGCCAATGTTCCGACTGCATGCTCCACCGTGCTTCTCAGTGGGAATTTCACGCATTGGATGTCCAGCTTTCCCGCTTCGATCTTGGAGAAATCCAGGACGTCATCCACCACTCTCAAGAGTGCGTTCCCGGAAAGGCGGACCCCCTCGAGATACTGCCGCTGTTCGTCGGTCAATTCGGTCTCCAGGGCCAATTCCGTCAACCCGATGACTCCATTCATCGGCGTGCGAATCTCATGGCTCATGTTCGCCAGAAACTCACTCTTGGCCCGATTCGCCGCCTCGGCCGATTCTTTCGCCTCGCGCACGGTGGCCTCGAAGGCCAATCGCTCCGACATGTCACGACCCGATCCCGCGACTCCCAATAATTCTCCATCCGGACTGCGCATCGGGACCGCGTTGTATTCGTAGGGGACCAATCCTTCTCGAGTCTGAAGCCGCAGTTCGAGACTCGCATATCCCTTCTCAATTGCTTCTCGGATTCCCGACAGTGTCTTCGTATGCTCGTCCTCCAGGAAGAAATCGAGAGCGGTCATCTCGGAGATCTGTTCATACGTGCGGCCCGTAATCTGCTCCAATTTGCTGCTCCACCAGATCATTTTCCCTTCGGGACTGATCATGTAGAGAAGGTCCGGAACGGATTGCGTGATTGCTTCGAGCTTCGCGTGCGCTTGGACGAGGTCTGTCAACATCGTGGCATTCACGTCATGGGCAGCTTGGGTCGCTTGCCGAGCATCCTCGAGCAGCCGATTCTTCGATTCCAGTGCCTTGTTGACCAGCAACAGTTGCTCCGCACTGTGGGCCAATTCTTGCTCGACCAGCTGTTTGTCCGTGATATCCTCTCCAATGACATAAAAGCATTCACCGTCATGCGAAGTAGTCGAACTAACCGTTAACTGGCGAAGCTCTCCGTATCGGTTCTGAACTTTGACATCAAAGTCGTTCGAATAGCCCCGCTCACGTCCCTCCTCCACCTCCAATTCGGTTCGTTCACGATCCTGCGGGGCAACGAAGTCGAGAAATCGGGCGCCGTGTAGCTCTTCTCGCGAATATCCCAGCAACTGCTGGAAGGCGGGGTTCACCTTCTTGATCAATCCGTCGTATCCGGCAATCAACAGAAGACTGTCGGACTGTTCGAAGAATTGCCGATATTCTTCTTCGGCTTGCCGTCGTTCCGTAATGTCGTCGGCAATTCCCACAATGCGAGTCACTCGGCCCGTGCCGTCCAAAATGGGCGACCCACGGCCGCGAACCCAGCGGACCTCGCCGTTGGGTCGCATGACTCGAAAATCGATTTCACACGACAACTTTTCGTCCGTTAACTTCCCGAAGGCGGCCAGAACACGATCTCGGTCATCTGAGTGGATGGCATCAATCCAGGACTGAGGTGATTGCTGTAGACTGGCGACCGACCGGCCCCAGATCGCCTCGTAGGCCGGGCTGACATAAGTCAGCTGGCGCAGGTCGGGCGAACCGATCCAGAAGAGTTCCCGGATCGTTTCGACCATTTCCTGAAATCGTTCCTGTTGATCGAGTAGCGCGGAAGTCCGATCACCCACCTGCTCCCGCAACGACGACAAGACTCGATGCATGTCCCCCGTCATCGCATTGAAAGTCTTGGCCAGTTCCCCAATCTCGTCATCACGATCAATCTCAACCGGCTCGGAAAATCGCCCCAACGCCACCGCTCGAGCCGCCTGAGTCAGCGACTCGATCGGCTGGGAGAGAGTGCCGGCCAAGTGCCATGCCAACAGCGAGACGAAGACCATTGCCAGGACCCCCAGCAGCACGCCCCACTGGCGGACGTAGTCTAGCGGTGCCAGTACTTCTCGAGCGTCGATTTTTGCGACGAGGTGCAAATTACTGGTGGGCAAATGGCGCCACGCGGCGAATGTCTCCTGCCCTCGATAGTCAATGGCGGTGGCACCAAGCGGTTCTCCCCGCTCCGCTCGCCGCATCCCCTGTACCAACGGACTGGAGAGGGAAAGATTCCGCTGGAACGCCGCATGGGGATCATGTCGCGTGGGAGCCACGATCATCGCCCCTTCTTCTCCCATCGCGGCCAGAATCAGCTCACCAGATCGTCCCAATCCTCCGCGTTGGTTTAGCATGTCGGGCAACTGGTCGAGAGGTACCTTCAGCCCCAGCAGTGCCGCGACGTTGTCGTCCTGGAAGACGGGAACGGCGATCAGGAATGCTGGAAGGTCAACAGAGTCGGCGAAACCGCCATGGGAAAGCACCGCCTGTCGCCGAACTCGGGCGGCCGGCATGAATGCATCCCAAGGTGTTGTTAGCGACTCGGAAGTGGTGACCGGTTCCAACTCACCCCGTCCCTCGACCCCTTCAGGCTCCTCGGATGACCCGTCCGCCAGGGTATCAGCGGCCCGGGTTTCCGCGGCCGGGGGATCCGCGTCCGGAGATTCCTGGATGGCCGCCGACTCGCTGTCAAGCAAACTTCCCTGCCAACGATGCCAGACTTCGCCTTCGGGGGAAGTCAAGACCATGTCGTCATAGTCGAATAGTCGAGTTGCTTGAGCGAAGACCGAGTGCATTTCGTCCTGGATCGCGGCCAGTTCCGACGCGTCTTCGGCTCGCGCCCGTCGTTGCACAACATCCGCCAACCGGGGCGACTTGGATAGCCGAACGGCCTGCTCACGCTGGTTTTCGACAAACTGCTCCACTTGCAGCGCTTGATTGTCGGCAATGGCTTCCAAGCGAGTTCGAATCTCGTTCCTCAGCACCCAGTCGGCTGTCTGATACGTGGCGAAGGCCAAGCTGACCAGTGGAATGAGGGTGATGGCGAGAAACCAAAAACGGAGTCTCCCCGTCAAGTGTGGCTCCCGAATTCGTCCTCGAATTGTAACCATGAGATCACCGGAATTCCCGAGCGTTTATTGCTCTCTTGAACTCGGGCGCAGGTCAAAGCCTGTGCCGTCCCCTACCCCGACGCGTTCCGGAGGAAGGCGGTAAGCAATTGGCGTACCGGCGCGAGGCCAAGTCGCTGCCGTGATCTCATTCAGCTCCTGCCTCCACCGAGGCTTCGAGCCGAT
>JBJHCD010000357.1:0-6342 GCA_050485845.1 Pirellulaceae bacterium
CTCCGGATGAGAGGGGGTGAAAAAGGATGAAGGGTGAAGGGTGAAGGATGAAGGGGGTAAGAGCGTAAGGGGGAAAGCGGGCAAGAGGTCGGGGTGGAAACACAAAAAAAGCCCCGGCAACCTGAGTCAGGTCGCGGGGCTTGTTTCGGTCTTTTTCGGAATCGCTGTCTTTCGATAAACCGTCTTCGGCCCCGCTATGCCTGGAAGGCAAAGTAGGTAAACCAAAACGAGTTGTCGAAAAACGAAGTTGTCATTTCCGAATTATGTTCGTTGTTTCAAAAAATGCAAGCGTGGTTGCACGTTGGAAAGTTTTTTTGAATTGACGGGACCACGGGGCGGTGGGGCTCACATGCTTTTGGCGAGAGACGAATGAGACCGTCGGCTCGCGGGCGAGCGGACGGCTTAGCGGTAGTCGTCCCGGACCGGATGGAAGACGTCGAGCGCCTTGGCGGGGTGCTGGCCCGCGATCACTCGATGAGGCACTCCACCCGGAATTCGCCACATCTCGCCGGCCCGCAATGTCTGCCGCTGGTCTCCCACCTCGAAGGTCAGTTCTCCCTCGAGCAGAAAGCCCATCTGTTCATGCGGATGCTGATGCTTTTCGACGATCGAATGCGGAGCAAACTCGACATGAGACAACATGACTTGGTCACCCGCCACGGTCCGGATATCGACTCCGGGAAAGATATTGTGGTGGGACGCTTCGGACAGCTGATAGAAATACTTCATGCCTGCGATGTCTTCGGCTAACGACGGCGAACGCCTCGAGCGTCCGCTTGAATCCAACCCGGAGCCAATTGTTCGGGGGTGGTCTGGTAGGCAGCCTGGAAGGCCTCGGAGAACGGCTCCCCCTCGCGCAGTGATTTTAGCAAGGTTTGGAAGCGGCGGGCATCGCGCTGAGCGATAAATCGGACAAAACGATAGGCTGCCAGGTCGGCCATGTCGGGGCTGAGTCGATTGGCGAAGAGATCGTCCGGTTTCGACATGCCACGCAGTAGGTCCGGAGTCTGGCGATCCCACTGAGCAATCCGAGGATCCCGCGGGGCGATGCGGCCGACGGCCATGCGGGCGGCCCCTTCGGCGAACCAATGCGGGGTATTCGGGCCGAGCCCGGCCAGGTGGTTGGCGGCGATCAGTTGAGTCAGCAGGACGTCTTCCTCGGCTTCCGACCCGCTCCCCACCACGACCACGGCGTAGGAATCGATGACGTCATGCCGCCAGTGTCCTCGCCAGGAGGGGGGGAGCTGACGCTGTTCGATCATTTTCGCGAATTCGCTGTAGTCGTACCGTCCCGACAGGACGTATAGCGTCATCGAACCATGGACAACGGGCCGTCCCGCTGGGATTTTCAGCAACCCGGCCACGTCGGGAACCACCTTTTCCGCTCGCTCGGCAATATCCGCCAGGGTTCGCTCCCCAACGTTTCCCAGGAGGAAAAAGTGATTCGTCCGGGCTTCGGTCGGTTCCAATCCGGGGAAGCTGAGCCGCCAGTTTCGCCGAGCCAATTCCTCGCGATCGGCTCGCAGTTCTTCATGGGAAGCATGCAGCGCCTTGTCGTAGGCGGCGATCTCGGCGAGGTGGGTTCCGGGGTCGCGACCGTCAAAGGTCCCCCGTTCCGCAATCCAGGTTTCAAACAGAGCGATCGTCTCTTCGTCCAAGGGGGGCTGCCGCCGAGGCATTCGTTCGCCATCGCCGGTTCCCCGCAGCTTGTGAATCAGCAAGCTCTCGGACGGATCACCCGGCACAAACAGCAGGCCGTTCTCTCCTCCCCGGAGGAGATTGTTGAAGGTGGTGAGGTTCAAGTTTCCGGAAGCTTGCCGGCCGTCCCCGTGGCATCCCGTGCAGTGCCGAGCGAGAACTGGGGCGATATCTCCGGCGAAACGGACTGTCTCCCGACCGCTGGGAGCGATGACTTCCAAGCGAGCGTCAGCCGAAGAGGAAGCCGAGCTCATTTCCATCAATGGTGTTTCCGGAGTCTCTCCGTCGAATTGGGCCCCTTCGGCAATCCAGGCCTTCAGGGTTTCCATTTCCTCCGCAGTGACTCGCAGGCCCCCGCGAGGCATGTCGCCACTCTCAATCACCTCAATCAGGCGACTGCCGTCGGCGTCTCCGGGGACCAGCACGATTCCCGCCTCGGAACCTCGCATCAATCCCGCGAAGCTCGCCATTTGAAAGCCGCCTCGCGACTCGGATACGTGGCAACGCCCACACTTGGCCACGAGAATTCCCGCCACTTCTCCTTGAAAACTGACAATTCCCTCCCCAGACGGACTGGTCGCAGCTTGCGGATTCGTGGGGGCCTCCAGCGACCAACCTTCAAGTTCCAGTCGAGCATGCACTCGGATCATTTGTTGATGAAGCGGCTCCAACAGAGGGATCAGGTCCGGTTCTTCCTTGGCGTCCGCCAGCATCCGGTCGAATTGCGAATGGATCTCACGGTATTCATCCGCCGCCGCGTCGAAGTCCTGTTGCCGGCAATATTCTTCCACCCGTGTCGCTTTTCGCTTCAGCGTATTGATGGTGGAACGTTGCCGAGACGTCGGCGCGGCCTCGATGGGCAATGTGTCGTTCAGCACGAGGAGGGAGGCCAAAGCCAAGACCACTCCCCATCGGCTCGCAGGCGAGCCGTCTGCCCGGCTGATACCAAGATCGGGAACGTCACGGTACGGGAATTTCATGAACCATCCTTCGCGCGCCAGGGACCGAGCCGGCGTACATCCATGCTTCCCATGAGTATGGGATGAGAACGATAACAAGTCACCTTGGGGGGTCTGTTTCCGGCGGAAGTGCTCGGAGACACTAGCAGCATCAACGCGCCGACTATCTCCAAGGTACTCGCCAACAACCGTTTTCGGCAACGTGAACTTCTGATTTTCGCTTCAGGAGGAGCAAATCAGCCCCCGTGATGTCGCCGAACAACTCGCCGAGCCGCCTTGGATGCCAATTCCTGCTGCCGAGTCGGCTTGTAGCCATACTCGATGGCAAACCATTCCGCATACCGTTCCCGGTCCTGATGACGCCGGTTCCGGTCGTCCAGCAGGTGACCTAACTCGTGAATCAATACATTATTGAGATAAAAATCGCGGATGGCGTCCCAGGTCCACCGCAGGGTCCACAGTTCACCCGCCTCTTGGACCCAACGAGCCCCAAACATGGCGGCTTCCTGCAGTTCGCTCGGCTTGGGAGGGCGAGCATAGTATTCGGTGAGGGAGTCCTCGATGGGATAGAGGTAGATCGAGTTGCCCCATTGCATGCCGTAACAGGGAAAGGTCCGCTTTTTTCGAGTCATTCGGCTGAGCTGAACGACATGCAGCGGGCGGAGCATGTGATCGGGGAGTCGCGAGAGACGCTCCTGAATTTCCTCGCTTGTCACCACATGGCACATCCCCTCGCCCGGGTTCTGGACGACAACTCGGTACTGCGTGGTGACTTCCTCGGGAGGCTCATGCCAATCTTCCGGCGGAAGGCTGGGGCCATATCGTCCGCAGTTGACGCCCCGAGCGCTCTTGCGAGGCAACGGTCCTGTCGCCAACCGCTTCGCCTTGCGAATGGCGGGTGTTTCCATGGCCGTTCGATTCTTTCCATTTGGATGAGCACGTCGAGTCATACTGCACCTGGCCGACCGGATCGCCACCTTCCGACGATTGTATTTGCTTGCAGCGCGAGCGATTCCCATACCTCTCACGGACATCGCCTCGGGATGGGGGATCCATTCCCGTCTGAACCAGCCCTTCTGGAAATCCTGGGACTGGAAATCCCGGGAAAGGTCTGTGAAAGGACTGGATCCAAGTTCACGCACCCGAGCGTCCCGAACCACGGCCGCTTCCGCGCCGGCTTCGACTCCGCGAGTAACTCCATCCTAGGAAGGTTCCCCCGACAAATTCAAGTGAATTGTCTAAATTCTGCTCACTAGGGAGCTTGCAGCATTCTCCCGCCAACTGGTCAGGCGGTCTCGCGGGGCAATCAACAATTCGGGGGGCCGCTAAGTAGTGGTTGGCGACTTGTTTTTGTGGGGGGGTGGGAGAGGCAATTGGCGAGTTGATTGCAAAACGCACATTACGAGATGCAAAATGCACGATGTAAAATGCGGGAGCGTGAAATCTGAAGACACCCTTCGGATCGACTCTGCCACTGGGGGGGTGGGTGGCGTTGTCTATCGTGACTTTATTCGCCACGTCTCGTCGAAAAAATCCGCCGCGACAACCTGGCCGGCCGACGATCCATCGGGGGGCTGATCGATCCGCAGCAGGGCCCAATCGGGGAGTTTGGGATTCTGGAGGGAGTTCGTGCGGTCGTGGTCCGCTCGGAATGTGGGACCGCTATTGATGACCACGTATCTCGCCGAGTTGAAGGGACTTGGAAAGATCATGACCGGCACGTGATCCTCGGCCGAAACCTGGTGGGGACCCAGCGACAGTTCCTCGGAAGTCCACTGCAAGGGGAAGGTTTCTCCCGCCTCGTCCAGCAGCTTGCGAATCCAGCGATTCGAGCTGGGATCGCCAAAGAGAACGAGGTGACAGCGAGCGACATCCTCATCGGTGACTTGGGCATCGGTCTTCTCGGGCAAACGTCCTCGAAAAACCCCTTGCCAGCGATCCCTGAGATGTTGCAGTTCGAACGCCTGCCATTTTTCTACTTGAGGATTCGCGGCCGGGCCGCGGGGCGTCACGACCAGAAACGGCTCCAGAAATGCATCATCGATCGGCCCTTGCCGGCGAGGCCGCTTGCGGAGTGACGGTTGCTCTTTCGTTTCCGTGGCCGGATCCCGCGCGACGGTTCGCCACTGGCCTTCCTGTCGCTCTAGTGCCAGGTAGTTGTCATTTCGTTCGGCATCCGAGACGTCAAGCGACTGCCCGTCAACCTCAATGTTCCGTAGCAGGGAAGGCTCTAGCCACAAACGAAGATGCGTGATATTGCGGGTGGTAAGGGTGACGTTCCCCTCGGGAGAGCGCCGAGCGTCGATGCGCGAGTCATGCCAGTGTTGCTCGAGTCCCGACGCCTCGACCCAATATTGTCGGCTATAGCGAAGCGTGCGGGTTTGCAGATGGACTTCGAGCGGCAGGGGATCGCGTCCGCGTTGGACCGCGGCATCGATTTTCTCGAGCAGTTTCGCGAGCGTCTCGGGCTCGTAGGCATGTTCGACCCCGGGACCGATCCAATGGGTGAGTGTGCGGCCATGTTCGGCATACGCCGCCTCCATGACTCGTGCCGCTTGGATTTGTCGATCATGCTCCCCGCTGTACGCGAAGACGGGAACGTTGAACAGATTTCGGACGTAGTTCGGGACGTCGTACACGCCCCAGAGTGTTTGCTCATGGCTGGGTGGATAGTTTTCGGGGCGAAGCCGTTGGTACTGAGCGGTCTCGGAGAATCCGGCGCCGGGGCTGACCGCGACCCAGCGATCGGCATAGTGGGCTCCCAGGTGCCAGGCACCGGCGCCACCCATCGAGAACCCGATCAGCACGATACGGTTGTCATCAATGCGGTATTGGCTTCGCACATGGTCAATGGCTTCCAGGACATCGATTTCGCCCGCCGATTTGAACCCCAGGCAGTGACGACCGAACGGATGCAGGACGATGGCGTTCGGCGGAGCGATCTGCCCGACTTGTCGCATCCGTTGATGAATGAAATGCAGGTCGGTGACTTTGTCTCCCCGTCCATGAAGCCAGACGTACAGAGGCGAAGGTTTCTCCCAATCGTGGTTCTCGGGAATGACGAGCCCGTAGGGCTGGGGAGACCGGTCGATTCTTGAGTAATAGCCTCGCACGACCAGCCCCGTTTGCCGAGTCCAGGGTTGCTCGTCCTCTCCGATTCCCATCAGTCGTCGGTCCGCTTCTTCCAGGAGTTCGCGAGCCTTCCGCACATCGCGGTCGGCATAGAACTCTCCCAACTGGAGAGCCAAGTCCACGCCCTTAATAAAGACCTCGGCGTCGGCCATGTTGTCATGTGCCGGTCCGTCGCCCTGGTTGAGCAGCATGTAGCCGCGCTGTATCGCATTGAATTCACCACTCAACCTGGAATGGATATCTGGCTTGAGAGGCACACCTTCGGGAGGAAGCCTGCGAGGAACAGCGGGCCATTCATCCTCGGCGTGACAGACGAGTGTCACGGTCAGAGTGAACAGAATGGTGACAAGCAGGATCGCATGACGCGGGTGCGGTGAAGGTAACAGGTTCATGGGTTTTCTTTCCGAGTCGGTAGAACTTGAGAGGAGGAGCAAGTCGTTCTCGGTAGCGCGATCGAGCAATCCGTCGCTGATGCTTAACGGATCCCTTCCCATTTCGCAACTATCCACGCCACTCCATCTCACTTTCTCGGGGCGGGTGAAAGCGGTTATGA
>JBJHCD010000358.1:0-6332 GCA_050485845.1 Pirellulaceae bacterium
GAGATCCGCCAGCTCCGCGGCAGCGGGGAGGACGGGGCGGACGAATCCGATCCGCAGGCCAGCCAACTCGCCGCCACCTCGCAGCCGACCAACCCCGCGGACCTCGAGGAGGGGCGTTACGTGGAGACTCCGCGAGGCTTCATGGTCCCCTACACGATGCAGATCCCCGGCACGGAGATCTCCTTTGAAATGGTTCCCATTCCGGGAGGCGTATTTCGAATGGGAAGCCCGGAGGACGAGCGGGGACGCCAGGAGGTGGAGGGTCCGACGTTCGAAGTCGAAATTCAACCCTTCTGGATGGGAAAGCATGAGATTACTTGGGAAGAGTACAAGCAGTTCATGAAGCTGTACGGAGCCTTCAAGGAGTTTCAGAGCCGAGGCGAGCGATTGGTGACGGACGAGAATCGAGTTGATGCCATCACCGCTCCCACCGAGCTTTACGATCCCAGCTTCACGTTCGAAAAAGGGGAAGATCCTCGGCAACCCGCCGTGACGATGACGCAGTATGCCGCCAAGCAACACACCAAATGGCTGAGCGCCATCACCAAGGTTCAACATCGCCTTCCGAGTGAGGCGGAGTGGGAATATGCTTGCCGAGCGGGAACGACCACACCCTATTCCTTCGGTGATGATCCGGGGCAATTGGAAGAGTACGCCTGGTATTACGACAACTCGGACGAGAAGTCCCATCCGGTCGGGCAAAAGCTACCCAATCCCTGGGGCCTGCACGACATGCATGGCAACGTGGCGGAGTGGGTATTGGATGAGCTGCTTCCGGAGGGATATCAAAAGTTCGAGGGAAAACGAGTCACGGCGAAGGAGGCGATTGTCTGGCCTCAAAAGGCGTATCCCCGCGTGGTTCGTGGCGGTTCCTGGGACGATTTCCCGGAAGCGTGCCGATCCGCTTCGCGACTCGGTTCCGACGATCCTTCTTGGAAATCCGAAGACCCCAATTTTCCGCTGAGTCCCTGGTGGTTCACCAGCGATCCGTCACGGGGTGTCGGATTCCGATTGGTGCGTCCCTTGGACGAACTCCCTCGGGAAGAGATGGTTCGTTACTGGGAGATCGACGTGGAGGATATCGAGTTTGACGTCGATAGTCGGCTCGAGGAGGGCCGGGGGGCTTTGGGATTGGTGGACCCCGATTTGCCCGAAGCGATTGAGAAACTGAGTCGGTAATCGAACAGGATGAAAGTCACCCAACGGGAAACGACAGCATGACGCAACCCCTGAATTGGAACAGTCGCCGTCTGACACGTGGCTGGCAGCGCGGCATCACCGCCTTCTACTATGGACTGGGCCTGACCGAAGAGGATTTTGACAAGCCTCAAGTCGGCATCGGCGTGCCGCTGCTGGAGGGAAACTTGTGCAACGTTCATGCATATGAACTCGCCAAGGAGTTGGTGGAAGGTTGTCGAGCGGCGGGGGCGATCGGCTTTCCGTTCGGTGTTCCCGGGGTCAGCGACAACATCACGCAAGGTCACGAAGGAGGGAATGCGAGTCTCCCGTCGAGAAATCTGATTGCGAATTGTGCCGAGTGCGTCGTGACGGCACATGGTTACGATTTCATGATCGGGATGCATCACTGCGACAAGAACGGTCCCGGCTTCGCAATGGCGTTGGCTCGGATGAACTATCCGGGATTAATCCTCAGTGGCGGGAGTATTCTGCCAGGATGTCATCGGGGCCAGGACACTTCCATTCTGGATGTCTACGATTCGCAAGCGGCCGCGACGGTGGGGGCGATGAGCCAGGAGGAGGCGGACGAAATTCTACGGACGGCATGCCCAGGTCCCGGAGGTTGCGGAATCGCCGCTTCCTTCAATACCTGGGGCATCGCCTTGGAAATCCTGGGGCTCTCACCCCCGTACAGCAGTTCCATTCCCGCCGTTGCGCCGGAAAAGCGGGAGGAGTGTCGGCAAGTTGGCACATTCGTGCGAACTCTGCTGGAAACGAATCTTCGACCTCGAGACATTCTCACGGTCAAGGCGTTTGAGAACGCGGCGGCGACGATGGCGGCCATGGGAGGTTCGACCAATGGCGTGCTGCACCTGCTCGCGTTGGCTCGAGAAGCCCAAGTCGACTTTGGACTGCGCCAGATGCAGGAAATTTTCCGCCGCACGCCCGTGTTGTGCAGTTTCGCGCCGCGGGGGAGGCGGACGATGTACGATCTTCACAAGCTGGGTGGAACGCCCATGCTGCTGAAGTACTTGCGGGACTGCGGCCTGGTCGACGACTCCTGCATCACGGTAACCGGCAAGTCACATCGTGAGAACTGGAAGGATGTTCCAGGAGTTCCCGAGGACCAGGACCTGATCGCGCCATTGGAAAGTCCCCTCAAGCCGCATGCCGACATGCAGATCTGCTTCGGCAACCTGGCACCGGACGGGATTGTGTTTAAGGTTTCCAGTCTCAAGGAGGCGAGTTTTCGCGGCCGAGCGATTTGCTTCGAGACGGCCAAGGCGGTCGTGGATGCGGTCGAGGCGAAGCAGATTCAGCCGGGAAGCGTCATCGTCTTGCGAAATCTCGGCCCCGCGGCCTGTGGCATGCCGGAGGTCCTGGTGGCCACCGCCGCGCTGGCGGTTCCCGAGTTGGATGGCAAGGTGGCGTTCATCTCCGACACGCGAGTCTCGGGAGTTTCGCATGGGGCAATCGGCGTACATTGTGCTCCCGAGGCCGCCGTCGGTGGGCCGATCGGCCTCGTGGAAAATGGGGACGAGATCTCGGTCGATCTGCTGGCTGGGGAACTGACTTTACATGTCAGTGACGAAACAATGACGGCACGCCGCAGCGCCTGGACCGCTCCACCTCGTGAACCGATGCCCGGCTACCTCGCCGATTTCTGTGCCACGGTCGCTCAGGCCAACATGGGTTGCGTAAGTAGCGTGTACAACACCTAGGTGAACGATCGGCCGTGACCGTCTCAAAATCGAGTCTGTGATCGGAGTTGACGGGCTGTTGCACCGTACATTCGGAGGGCTAATCGCCGGAGAGCCCTTGTTGGGGAAAGGTGACTTGTGTGCTACGGCCATGCCCCGCTTGCCATTGGCTATCGACCTCAATCTGGCCGTAGAATTCGCGCGGCCCCAGCTCGTAGGGATAGTTCTTCTCGAGATTTCCATCGGGATCCAAGAACATCTTCACCAAGTATCGACCTGGCGGGAGGCTCTGCTGCTGAATAATCTCGCCGGCCCGCTGTGATCCACGTGGGGCCGTGAGCGTCAGATGGTATCCCCACCGACGCCCTTTCCCCCAAACCGCGCGATCCGCGGTGGCCCACCGCTCCTCCGAATAGCGGCCCTCGCCCTCCAGCCAACGGTGAAGGTTCACACGCAATGTTACCCCATCCAACTCTTCGGGGATGTCGTTCAGATGTAACCAGATTTCGCTGACGTGCAACACTTCCTCGGTTTGCCGGGGAAGCTCGTCGGCGGACCTGTATCGGCCAGCGACCACTGCGGAGTAATCATCGAGAAATCGGCGAAACATGACGTAGGTCGTATCGCCGATAATCATTTTCTGTCCACCACCATGCTCCTCTTGCATGGTCGGCTTGGTAAGGAGTGGGCTCTTTTCCGGACGCTCCACGTCGATCAGCTCATTCTCCCGAAGGTGACGCAGTGTCTGTTCCGGATCGCCGAGTCTGATCCAGGATACTTGCTCGCCCCACTCTTCGACGGTCTTCTGGTTTCGGTCGGGTGAATGGCAGGCGGCACAGCGGCCAATCTCTGCCCATACATTCTCGATGAAGGAGGAGAGGACACGGTCCGTTCGAGCATGTCGAATAACTTCCAACGGCAATGGAGCACCCAGGAGGTCTGAATCGGCTGGCTTTGCGTCCAATAGGTTCGGATCCTTTACTGCCGCTCGAATCCAAGCCTGGAACGCCATGTACTCCTGTTCGCGCATCCTCTGATTTGCCAACTCTGATTGCGCTGGACTTCGGGAAATAAACTGCAGAAGCTTCGATTCGTCCGGGTTTTTCACGTCAACCAGTCCTGCGGCAACCAGCGAAGCGAAGGTGTGCTTCTGGTCCGGATGAATGTAATTCTTCAAATCAACGCTGCTGATGTGACACTCCGTGCAGCTCGATGGTCGGTCCGCCTTGAGAATCGGCAAGATCCGACGATTGAACAAGGCCAGGGCGTCGGCCGAGCGAACCGGTGGCAGTTTCTCGGCGGCTGATTTCGGCTGTTGAGAGGTGTACGGATCCCCACCGGGCACGGGCGGAGAAGTCTCAGCTGAATCGCATCCGACCAGCAGCAAAAACGCACAACCAAACCCAAAGAGAAATCGTATCATCACGCACGTCACTCCCCAAGCAAACTTACGACTCGCCGGTTGCGAGGACTCCTGTCTGCCGCTGTCCCCGCCGTCCGCGTGACTGGCACCGCTGCTAAGACAGAATCATAATGAATTGACCCACCGATCGCGACCATCCTTTCGTTGATGGAGCCTGATATCTTTCGTTTGTCGAATCTTTGTTGAAGCTTGGATGAGAGATGCTAGAATCATGATTGGTCGGCAGCTGTGGGATGGAGCCTGGTTGGCGGTGGGGACCCTGTTCCCTATCCTCCTGTTCTTCGCTCTACCCTTATTTGGTTTGACTGAGGGATTGGCGCTTA
This sequence comes from Pirellulaceae bacterium, assembly GCA_050485845.1. Taxonomy (GTDB): domain Bacteria; phylum Planctomycetota; class Planctomycetia; order Pirellulales; family Pirellulaceae; genus JBJHCD01. The sequence continues at coordinate 4,626 of JBJHCD010000358.1, forward strand.
CCGTGGCGAAAGTGGCGGTATTTGCCTTTCATGTCGTGATCATGTTCGGTTACCGGCGGGCGGTGGCTGAGGAACTGCAGTCCGACAACCTCGTTCCCGTGAATCATGCCGACACGCATCGACTGTGCCCGCTTCGCCTCGGCTTCGCTGTTGGAACGGGAATCGGTTTGACCTACGTAAGCTGTGTGGTGCTGATGGCAGTCCTGCCGCGCGAGCTTGCCGTCAGGTTCTTTAACAGTCTTTTTCACTGCGTAAACGTGGAGCCTTTTCTGCATTGGGACATGCCGGTCTCCGAAATGCTACTCGGCGTGGTTTCAACATTTATCATTGGTTGGCTCTTGGCGAGCGTGGTGGCGGGGTTTTACAACCTGGCGGCCTGGCGCCCGGCTGGTCAGCAGGAGTAGTACTAATAGATTTAGTTCTGAAGATTAGGACACCGAAAGCATGCGACACTCTTCCTTCCTCGACCGTCTCCGAGCGTCGTCGCGGTCATTCCGGGGGTGGGCCACGGCTGCCAAGGCAGCCCTGCTGATCGGCATCGGCTTTCTTCTCGCCTGGTTGGTCATTCCTTCCGGTGAGCATGCTGGGAACGGAGGAAAGAGCCAGCGGCATGCTGCCGGGCATGCGGAGCAAGCCGGGCAGACCTGGACCTGCTCGATGCATCCCCAGATCCAGAGGCCGGGACCGGGCCAATGCCCGATTTGCGGCATGGACTTGATCCCGGTGGGCCGAACTGGGGCAACGCTGACCAGCCTGCGCCAACTGGAACTGAGCCCGACAGCCAAGCAGCTGATGAATATCGAGTTGCGCCCGGTGGAGCGGAGGTTTGTCACGGCCCAGGTTCGGATGGTCGGGAAGGTCGAATATGACGAGACGCGAGTCAGGCGCATTACCTCTCGGATTGCAGGGAGGTTGGATCGGCTGTACGTGGACTATACCGGCGTGGAGGTCCGCCAGGGTGATCATATGGTCTACATCTACAGTCCCGAGCTATATAGCGCCCAGCAGGAGCTGATTTTGGCACTCCGCTCGGATCGCGAACGACGCCGACAATCGGACCCGCAGTCCGTTCGCGGAATCGACCTCCTGGAGTCGTCGCGGGACAAACTACGACTACTCGGCCTGACCGACGAACAAATCAGCGAGATTGAGCAGCGTGAACGTCCGAGCAGCCACCTGACGATTTACGCGCCGATCGGAGGGATTGTCGTCGAGAAGTTGAAGAAGGAGGGAGATTATGTTCAGACCGGGGAACAAATCTATACTGTCGCGGACCTCACTCAAGTCTGGGTACAGTTGGATGCCTATGAATCGGACTTTGCCTGGATTCGCTATGGCCAGGATGTGACGTTCACGACGGAAGCCTATCCCGGCGAGACGTTTCATGGGCGGGTGGCATTTATCGACCCCATCTTGGACGATCGAACGCGAACCAAGAAGGTGCGTGTCAACTTGGCCAACCCTGAGGGGAAGCTCAAGCCGAACATGTTCGTCCGCGGCGTGGCCAGCTCTCAGCTCGCCGTGGGAGGCCGCGTCGTTGAGCCTGATCTGGCTGGTAAGTGGATTAGTCCGATGCACCCAGAGATTGTCAAAGATGAGCCAGGGCCGTGCGACATCTGCGGAATGCCCCTGGTGCGAGCGGAATCGCTGGGCTACGTCTCGAGTGAGGACCTGTTGACCGAGGCACCGCTGGTGATCCCCACCTCG